>DASZUY010000200.1:0-6958 GCA_035547495.1 Parafilimonas sp.
AATAACTGGTTGGATAATTTTGCTTACAGGACTACCATAAACATTTTCATATTTATACTTGCTGCCTCAGTAGTATTGTTGATAGCCTTTGCAACTATCGGTTTCAAAGCATTCAAAGCAGCAAGAGCTAACCCCATCAAAAGTTTGAGAACGGAATGATAATATAAGAAATGAAAAAATGAAAGAATGAAGAAATGAAATGAAAGAATGCTTTGCACTTTCAGCTTTAAGCCTTCGGCTTTAAAATGGAGGAATGAAAAAATGAAAGAATGAAAAGTATGCGTCATCGCGAGGAAGAATGACGAAGCGATCTCCGTCCTATGGAAACGGGACAGCTACGGAGCACGGGATTACTTCGATCACTTTTGTGATTTAAATGTCTCAATGAGCGCTGTGCGGTTGCTTCGGAAGCTGCGCAACCTCAATGACGGATGGGGAGGAATCTGAAATTCAACAGGAACCGGACAGCCTGCTTTCAGCTTTAAGCTTTAAGCTTTCCGCTCTACAAAGAGCTTATAACATAAAACCTACGACTTAAAACTTCTTGTATGTTTAAAAACTATTTCAAAACTGCATTCAGGAACTTATCCCGCAACAGGAATTATACTGTTATCAACATCGCCGGATTGGCTGTTGGCATTGCCGTTTGTATGGTGATCTTTATGATCATCCAGTTTCATACAAGCTTCGATAATTTTCATTCGAAGAAAGACCGCATCTATCGTGTGCTGACCGAATATCATCATGCAGATGTAGCAACTACTTCCTATACGAAAAACGTTCCTTTTCCCATGCCTGCCGGATTGAAAACGGCTTTTCCTCAACTGGAACAAGTAGCGCCGGTTTATGCAAGCCACAATGATCAGTTACAGGTACTTGATGATAATGGAGCTCCTGTAAAGAATTTTAAAGAGCAGAGCGGCGTATTTTATACAACGCCATCATTCTTTAAAATATTTGATTTCCCGCTGCTCGCAGGTTCATATACTTCATTGAAAGATCCGAACAATGTATTGCTTACAAAAGAAATTGCGGAAACCTATTTTGGCGACTGGAAAACAGCCCTGGGTAAAACCATTAAACTAACAGGTTTTTATAGTATGGGTGCAGGATTGTTCCAGTCTCCGCCGGTAGCCCTTAAAGTTTCAGGCATTCTCGCAACTATACCGGCAAATACAGATTTTCAGCTAAAACTTGTTATTGCTTATGGAACGGATTTTACCGGCGATGCGCAATATGGATTTCAAAATCCTGACTGGAATGGAACGAATCCCGATTTTGGATGCTATGTTTTGTTGCCGCCAAATATTTCTGTTGACAATTTTAATCAACAGCTAAGAGCATATTCAAGAAAAGTACTGCCTCCGGACAATAAAAATAGTCAAATTATACAACCATTAAGTGCGGTGCATTATGATACGGAAGCAGGCGATTACAGCAACAAAACAATCAGTCATGAACTGCTGAATGTATTGTGGCTGATTGCCTCATTCATCCTGTTAATTGCCTGCGTAAACTTTATCAACCTTTCCACTGCACAGGCTGTTAACCGGGCAAAGGAAGTTGGCGTAAGAAAGGTTTTGGGAAGTAACAAATCTCAACTGCAGATCCAGTTCATCGTTGAAACGTTTTTGATAGTTACAGGTGCCGTAATGCTTGCAGCAATCATTACCATACTTGCATTGCCTTATGTAAACCAGCTTTTAGAACTCTCGCTTTCATTTAACATATTCAGCAATCCCGCCATTATTTTATTTCTTATAACCGTAACAATTGTTGTAACCGCACTCGCCGGTTTTTATCCTTCTGTTGTTTTATCACGCTTCAATCCTGTGAATGCTTTAAAGAGTAAACTCACAACCAATACTGCAAAAGGAATTTCATTAAGAAGAGGACTGGTAGTGTTTCAATTCATCATCGCGCAGGCACTTATCATTGGAACACTCATCATTGTACAGCAAATGAATTATTTTATGGATCAACCATTGGGCTTCGATAAAGATGCCATTGTAAATGTTCCTTTCCGTCCGGATAGCACCGGCAGCAAGCTCACGGATTATTTAAGACAACAGTTGTTGAGTGTAAACGGCGTGCAGGCAGTAAGCTTCAGTTCCAACACGCCGGTTGAAGACGATAATAACAGGTTTACCACACTCAAATTTGACCATGCAATAAAAGACGAAGATTTCCAGGCTATCGTAAAATTCGCCGACGAAGAATATGTGCCAACTTATAAGCTGCAACTGGCAGCCGGAAGAAATTTGCAGCCTTCCGGTATGACAAGAGAATTTTTGGTGAATGAATCATTCGTGAAAAGTTTAGGACTTAAAAAACCGGAAGATATATTGAACAAAGAAGTAAGTATATGGGGTGATGTAATAAAATGTCCTGTTGTGGGTGTAGTGAAAGATTTTAATGACAGGTCTTTACGCCAGCGTGTCGCACCATTAATTATTACCACAAACAGCACCATGTACCGCCAGGCTTCCATAAAACTGGAAACGACAAACACGGCGACTACCATGCAATCCATTAAAAAAATATGGGAGCAAACATTTCCTGATTATGTATATGAATACAGATTTCTGGATGATAAAATTGCAAGCTTTTACAAACAGGAACATCAGCTATCGCAGCTGTATAAAATTTTTGCAGCCATCGCTATATTCCTTAGCTGTCTTGGCTTGTATGGCTTAGCTTCGTTCATGGCGGTGCAGCGCATAAAAGAAGTGGGTATTCGTAAAGTGCTCGGTGCAACTTCGGCAAATATTGTTTATCTCTTTTCAAAAGAATTTATCATACTCATTGCCATTGCCTTTGCGATTGCTACACCCATTGCATGGTATTACATGCACCAATGGCTCCAGAATTACGCTTATCGGATAAATGTGAGTTGGGTAATATTTCTGACAGGAGGACTTGTTGCAATAGTTATTGCCCTTGCAACGATAAGCATGCAGGCAATAAAAGCGGCGATGGCGAATCCTGTGAAGAGCTTGAGAACGGAATAGCTTAATTGAAGATTAAGAAGAGTTTTTGCTAAGCTGAAAAATATGGATGAAAGCATCATTGCACACTTGTACTGTTATAACAACATTGAAATAATTGAACTGACAATTTTAAACCAACTTATATGTTCAAAACCAATTTGAAAATTTCGCTGCGCAATTTGATGAAGAATAAATTGTATTCATTCATCAACATCTCTGGTTTAACTGTTGGTATGGCAAGCGCCATTCTTATTTTTTTGTGGATACAAAATGAGATGAGCCATGACAGGTTTCATACAAAAATTGACCGCATTTATTTGATGAATAACCGTGATAAGAGCAGCAATGGCGGGTTAGTAGTCTGGAACTTCACATCCAAGCCCATGGGCCCGGCTATTAAAAAAGATTATCCCGAAGTTGAGGATGTGGTTAGAGTGAATAATTCGGGTGCAAATTTTCTGATTTCCAATGGTGATAAACATTTCAGTATTCATGGTGATATTGTAGATAGCGGCTTTCTGAATATGTTTAGCTTTCCCTTACAGGAAGGCGATGCCAGTACTGCTTTGAATGACGTAAATAATATTATGCTGACAGAACAATTGGCAAAAAAATTATTTGGCAATGAAGATGCGATGGGCAAAACCGTGAAAATTGACAGCACAAATTACGCAACAGTTACCGGCGTTCTAAAAGACCTTCCCAACAATACTTCATTTGAGTTTGAATATCTTCTTCCGTGGGCTTATGCGACAAAGATGGGTATGGATGATGATAACTGGAGCAACAATTCAATATTAACTTTCGTGCTGCTGAAACAAGGCGCTTCGGCAGAGGCATTTAATAAGAAAGTAAGTAATATCATAATTAGTCATTTACAAGGAGAGAAAACAACCGGACATGTTTTTGCACAGCCTTATAAAGATGCCTGGCTCTATTCAAAAGTTGAAAACGGAAATTACGTTGGCGGCAGAATAGAACAGGTAAGAATGTTCATTTTGATTGCCATTTTTATTTTACTGATTGCCTGCATCAATTTTACAAATCTTAGTACAGCAAGAAGTGAAAAACGTGCAAAGGAAGTGGGTATTCGCAAAGTGGCAGGTGCACAAAAAGGTTCGCTTGTTATGCAGTTCATCAGCGAAAGTTTATTGCTTGCGTTTGTTGCTGGTGTTTTAGCTGTGCTGATTGTTCAGCTTAGTTTGCCCGCTTTTAATGAGGTTGTAGGCAAAAAATTATTTATCAATTATACTCGGCCTGCATACTGGGTTTATGCCATATTTTTTATTTTGCTAACGGGCATCATTGCCGGTTTGTATCCCGCATTTTACCTATCATCATTCACACCTGTAAAAGTTTTAAAAGGAACATTTAAGCCTGCGAATGCATTGGTAACACCACGTAAAATATTAGTGGTATTGCAATTCAGCTTTGCCATCGCGTTAATTATTTGCACCATCATTGTAAAAGACCAGCTAAATTATGCGCAAAACAGGAATGCAGGTTATTCAAGAGATAACATGGCATTCGTTATCATGTTTGGCGATGCAAAAAGGAATTATGAACTGATAAAACAGGATTTGATAAACAGCGGCGCTGCAACAGGTGTAACAGAAACAAGTTCACCGTTAACTGAAACATGGTCTTCAAGTAATGGTTTTCAATGGCAGGGCGGTGATGCAGAGACAAATAAAAAAATGAACTTTAAGCTATTCAGCGCCGACAATGATTTTTCCAGCACCATGAAGTTATCTCTTTTGCAAGGCCGTAACATTGATGTTGAACAATACAAAACAGATTCATTTGCCATTTTGCTGAATGAAACTGCTGTTAAGCAAATGGGATTTAAAAAACCACTGGGGCAAACTGTTACAGGCTTCGGTGTTAATTTTCATGTAATTGGTGTGGTAAAAGATTTTATTATTGAAAGTCCTTACTCGCCTGTATCTCCTATGCTTATTTTGGGTCCTGCTCTCGGATACAATGTGATTAATTTTAAAATTAATCCAACTCCATCTTTCGCTGAAAATCTTGCAAAAGCAGAAAAAGTTTTCAAGCAGTATAATCCGCAATATCCATTCAACTGCAGGTTTTACGATAAGGAATATGCAATGAAATTTGCTGATGAGCAGCGTGCAGGAACACTGGCAGCCTTATTTGCAGGGCTAACAATTTTTATTTCCTGCCTCGGATTGTTTGGCCTGGCAACTTACATGGCACAAAATCGCACAAAAGAAATCGGCATCCGCAAAGTGCTGGGCGCAAGTGTTACAAACATTGCCGGCCTTTTATCCAAAGAATTTTTAGAGTTGGTTGCACTGTCATTTATCATTGGTTCACCAGTTGCATGGATGATTATGCATAAATGGTTGACGAATTATGACTACAGGATTTCAATTCAATGGTGGGTTTTTGCAAGTGCAGGATTGTTATCATTTGCTATTGCTATTGTTACCGTGAGCTTCCAGGCAATAAAAGCAGCAATTGCAAATCCGGTGAAGAGTTTGAGAACGGAATGATAATATAATGAACGAATGAAAAAATGAAGGAATGAAAGAATGCTGTTGGCTTTCAGCTTTGCGTTTTAGACTTTCCGCTCTTAAAACATAAAACATACAACTTAAAATTTCTTTTATGTTTAAAAATTATTTCAAAACCGCATGGCGAAATTTGATGCGGCACAAATTATTTTCAGGCTTAAATATTTTCGGCCTTTCAACGGGGATGGCTTGCAGCATACTCATCTTTTTATGGGTACAGGATGAATTAAGCTTTGACAAATTCAACCACAATGCTGACCATATTTTTAGAGTTATTGATAAAGGCGCTGATGAAGAATATGCAGTGGCGCCGCCATCGTTGGCGTATGCCCTTAAAACACAAATACCGGCTATACAAAATGCCACGAGGGTTACGTCAGTGCAAAAAATGATTACAGTGGGGACAAAGAAATTTGATGAAAAAAATATTTTTTATGCCGACAGTAATTTTCTCCAAATCTTCAATTACCCTTTGCTGAAAGGAAATGTGGCTACAGCGCTTTCTTTGCCCAATAGTATTGTTTTAACTGAAGCAACTGCGAAGAAATATTTTGGCAATGCTGATGCTGCAATGAACAAAACCATTTATATAGATAATGATATTAAAGGAGCTAACCTTATCGTTACAGGTGTTTTGAAAAACATTCCTGCCAATTCACACCTGCAGCCGGATATGCTTATCCCCATGGAATTGTATGATAAGGTAAATGGTGCACAATATGGCTGGACTAATTTCGACGTATATGTTTATTTCCAATTGAAAGATGCTGTTGCGCCAACTGCATCTAATCTGAACAACATAAACAGACAGGTAAATGAAATTTACAAACAGAATAATAAGGAATTTGCTGTTTCATTTACTGCGCAGCCTTTAACGGATATTCATTTGCATTCGCATTGTTTGCTGGATGTTGCAAACAACGGCAATTATACATATGTTCAAATATTTGCATTAGCCGCTATTTTCATCATCATTATTGCCTGCATTAATTTTATGAACCTGGCAACTGCAGTCTCGGGGCAACGGGCTAAGGAAGTTGGCTTAAGAAAAACTGTAGGAGCATTACGGTTTCAGTTAGTTGCACAATTCATTGGCGAATCACTATTGCTTTCTTTTATTTCGCTATTGGCGGCAATAGCGATTGTTTATTTGATGTTGCCTTTGTTTAACCAGGTTGCATCTAAAGCAATTTCATTTAATCCATTCACGCCTTACATCTTCGCCAGCCTGATTGGTATTACAATTATCACCGGCCTTTTATCAGGCAGCTATCCTGCATTTTTCCTGTCATCTTTTAACCCGGTAAAAGCTTTGAAAGGCAAAAATATCCTGCGCAGCAATAAGTCTTTTTTACGTAACGGGTTAGTGGTGCTCCAGTTCTCCATCTCAGTTATATTAATTATCAGTACACTCGTTATTTATAACCA
>DASZUY010000201.1:0-23044 GCA_035547495.1 Parafilimonas sp.
AAAATGTGGAACGAAGAAAAAGATAAATTGAAGAGTATTCTATGGAGCAATTTTGCACATGTAAATCTTAAAACACAAAAACCAGAAATCCATTCACATGAACTTATGGAAATTTTTAAGCCATTTGAAAATCCACTTCCAGTTGCGGTAAGTTTTGATGAACGCGTTGAAAGCTTTAGAAAAATTTCAAAAAGTTAGCTTGCAATATTTGCCTGCAATAATATTTGCGCATTATAATTTTCCGCCATATTCACTAATCAATTCTGCAACTAATGCTGTCCATCCCGTTTGATGACTGGCGCCTAATCCTCTTCCATTATCACCATGAAAATATTCATAGAATTGTATGAGGTGTTCATTGCCGGGTCTTTGATAAAACCAGTTATGACTGTTGTAAATTTTTCTTTTGCCTTCTGCATCTTTTTCAAACAAACTGATTACACGTTTGGTTAATTCATCAGCAACTTGCTCAAGATTTAATTTTATTCCTGAACCAACAGGACACTCAACCTGCAAGCTATCTCCATAAAATTTTCCATACTTGCGAATAGATTGAATGATGAGATAATTTATCGGCATCCAAACAGGCCCGCGCCAGTTTGAATTACCGCCAAACATATTGGATGTACTATCACCCGGATCATATTGGATAGTATAGCCAATACCTTCTACAGTTACAGAATAAGGATTTGTTTCGTGATATTTTGATAATGCCCTGATGCCGCCGCTTGAAAGAAATTCATTTTCATTCAATAAATATTCAAGCAAATAAACAAGCCTTTCTTTACGTACCAGCGAAAGCAAAATTTCTCCCTGTTCATCACGCTCTTCGTTTGGCCAAAACTTATTATTTGTATTTCTGTAATGCTGAAACCATGCAATGCGTTTTCTAAAATCGCGAAGCCTGTTTCTTTCATCTGCAGTGATGTTTGACACAGCAAACAGCGGCGATAATCCTACAATGGAACGAATGCGCAAAGGAGAAGGATCTGCGCCCGGTGTGCTTAATACATCATAAAAAAATTTGTCTTCTGCATTCCATAAATGATGTTCATTCAACGCTTCAGCAATCAAAATAAAATGTTCGAAAAATTTGGTGGCAGTATCTTCAAAAGAATCGTCGTGCAATGCAATTTCTATTGCAATATCCATCATGTTTAAGGCATACATGCCCATCCAGCTTGTGCCATCCGCTTGTTCTAATTGCATGGTGCCCTGGTAATGAAAGCTGCGATTGAACACGCCAATATTATCAAGCCCCAAAAATCCTCCTTCAAAAATATTATTGCCGTAACGGTCTTTGCGATTTATCCACCACGTAAAATTGATGAGCAGTTTTTGAAAAATTTTTTTGAGGAACTGAACATCACCAACACCGGTTTGTTTTTGTTCAATGTAATAAACCTGCAAAGCTGCAAATGCCTGCACCGGCGGATTCACATCACTAAAATTCCATTCGTATGCGGGCAATTGACCATCGGGTTTCATGTACCATTCACGCATGATAAGCAATAGCTGATGCTTTGCAAATGTTGCATCTGTTACCGCCATTGAAATAGTTTGAAATGCCAAATCCCATGCGGCATACCACGGGTACTCCCATTTATCGGGCATGCAAATAATATCCTGGTTCTTAAGATGCTTCCAATCGCTATCCCTTCCGTTTGCCTTTGAATTGCTAACCGGTGTAATACCATCACTTGTGGTAAGCCATCGCTCCACATCAAAATGATAATATTGTTTGCTCCACAATAAACCTGCAATGGCCTGCCGCTGAATGTTTGCCAGATCTTCATTTAAACCTTTTGGCAAAATGGCTGCATAATAATCATCCGCTTCCTGCTTGCGTGTTCTGAAGATCTCTTCAAATCCGTAACCAAATGGTTTCTTAATTAAATTATTACTGAACCTGCAATAGATTGTTTTTGTTTCTCCGGCTTCAATGTTTAACCTGTATACAGCCGCGAACTTTGTTCCTGTTTTTTTGTTGCGCAGTGCTGTTATATTTTTTCGTTTTATAACTGCTGTATGAAAGGCATCTTTTGTAAAAATATCTTTGTTCGGTTCGCCTGTTACAATTTCTGTGTTTGTTTCATTTTCAGTAAACCATCTGTCATTCGCATCTAAAAAATATAAATAATGATCGCCCAAACGTAAATGCGATGTTTTAACACAATTCCTGTTAACGTATGTTACAGCAGGCTTAATAAAATTTTCGGCGTAAGCCCAGCGGTTATAAAACCAAAGTGTTGGCAGTACAGTAATGTTCGCAGCTTCGCTATAACGGTTGTGTACATTTATTTTTATACAAATGTCTTCATCGTCATACTTCGCATAAGAAATCAATACATCAAAATATTGATCGTTATCAAAAATATGCGTGTCTAAAATTTCATATTCAGGGTCAACTTTTGTACGGGCACGATTTTCAGTTCTTAATAATTCATATGGAAATTCCTGTTGCGGGTATTTATACAGGTACTCCATGTAAGTGTGTGTTGGCAAATTATCAAGATAATAATACAGTTCTTTTACGTCCTCGCCATGATTGCCTTCAAAATTTCCTAAGCCAAAAAGCCGCTCTTTTAAAATAGGATCTTTTCCGTTCCACAATGCAACAGAAAAACATAAGTTTTGAAAATAATCTGAGATACCCGCAATTCCATCTTCGCCCCAGCGGTACGCTCTGCAATGTGCATGATCAAAAGGAAAATAATGCCATGCATCTCCATCCGCACTATAATCCTCTCTCACCGTTGCCCACTGCCGCTCACTTAAGTAAGGTCCCCATTTTACAAGCGGGATCGCTTTTTTGGCATTATCAATCAGTCGCTGATGCTCAACAGTCATATTGCGCATAAACTTACAAAAGCCATGCATAAAAAACTATTTGCTTGTTTAATAATTCTAAAAACCGGCTGCAAAAAGTTTTTAATTTCATTACAAATAAGAACTAGTAATGGTTTGGTTTTTGAATTAAATAAGAAATAAAAATTCAAACAATATGAAATCTTTAAACAACAAGAAGGTTGCAATTTTAACTGAGAACGGTTTTGAAGAAGTTGAGCTAACAAGCCCAAAAAAAGCTTTGGAAGAGGCTGGTGCTACTGTTGAGATTGTATCTCCTCAAAAAGAAAAAGTAAAGGCATGGGATCATGATCATTGGTCAATTGAATTAAAAGTTGATAAAAATATTGAAGACGCAAATGCGGATGCTTATGATGCGATTGTTTTGCCGGGTGGTGTGATGAATCCTGATAAATTAAGAACTAACAAAAAAGCTGTTCAGTTTGTACAGGAATTTCTTGAAGCAGGAAAACCTGTTGCTGCTATTTGCCATGGTCCGCAAACATTAATTGAGACAGGATTACTCGAAGGCAGAACAATGACTTCTTATCCATCATTACAAACAGATTTAAAAAATGCAGGCGTAGATTGGGTTGACAGGGAAGTAGTAGTTGATAATGGTCTTGTAACGAGTCGCAAGCCGGATGATTTAAAAGCATTCAATAAAAAAATGATTGAAGAGATTGCTGAAGGTGAACATGCTCCAGCGTCGATGCACTAATGAAGCCGGATAGTTTTAAAGTGATATAAAGCCCGTTGATAAACGGGCTTTATTTTTGTGATCGCTTCTTTTAAATTGTAATTCATATGAAAACGATAACAGCGATTGTAGAAACACCAAAAGGCAGCGCACAGAAATACGATTATGATAAAAAAAATAAATGGTTTAAGCTAAGAAAAATTATGCCGGCTGGCATGGTGTTTCCTTTTGATTTTGGTTTTATTCCCAATACAAAAGGTGAAGATGGAGATCCGCTGGATATTATTATAATTTCTGAGTTGAAAAGTTTTCCCGGTTGTGCAATGGATTGCCGCATTATTGGTTGCATAGTTGCAAAACAAACAGAAAGAAATAATAAAACTGTGCGCAACGACAGGTTTATTGCAATACCCGAAGCTTCGCAAATGTTTGCTGAAGTAAAATCAATTGATGACCTGCCAAAAGATATAATTAAACAGCTGGAAGATTTTTTTATTAACTATAATGATGAAGCTGGAAAGAAATTTAAGCCGTTAAAAAACATCGATGCTAAAGAAGCTTATAAAATAATTAAACCAAAATAAATGAATACTATAAACTATCTTTTTGGACAAGGCAGCAACTTAAATATGCTGCAGATGAGCATGCGTGCTTTTGCTATGTTTTTTATTATGCTTGTAATGATAAGATTTACCGGCAGGCGCGCCTTTGCAAAAAAATCTTCATTTGATAATATTGTTGTGATTATGCTGGGCGCTGTATTGGCAAGAGGCGTGGTTGGTGCAAACGCTTTTTTTTCAACCGTTGCTGCATCCATAGTTATTGTTGCGCTGCATCGGTTAACCTCATGGCTTTCTGTAAAAAATGGTTTTATTGAAAAATGCGTTAAAGGTGGTGCCATTTTATTGTTCAGTAATGATGAGCTTGTAGATAACAACCTGGCAAAAACTGGTATTAGTAAAAATGATCTGCATGAAAGCCTTCGTCTTGAAACAAAAAAAAATACGCTGGATGATATCGACACCGCTTATCTTGAAACGAACGGCCGAATAAGTTTTATTTTAAAACAGAAAGAAACAAAGTTGCAGTAAATACTACATATACTTTTTCATCACCTGGTATAAAATTTTGTATTGCGCTGAATCGAGACCTGGCAATGTATCCTGTAACCAATGCCTTTTAAATGCAACCGTTGCTGCAGCCGTATCTCTAACATCGTAACCAATAATTCGCAATGCTCGTGTTGGTTGAAATGTTGATGGCAAAACAACGTTGGTTGTATCATCATACCATAAACCATAACCACTATCGGCTAATCTTTTCCATGGAAAATAAACATTAGGATCATTTTTTCTTGTTGGCGCAATATCAGCATGACCAATAAAATTTGCTGTTGGAATATTGTATCTTTTTTTCAGTGCGGCAAGTAGTCGCAGCAAACTATTTATTTGTGCATCCGTAAAAGGTTCGTAACCATTATTGTCAAGTTCAATGCCAATGCTGCTGCTGTTAATGTCTGCATCGTTTCCCCATTTACTTACACCGGCCTGCCATGCACGCATGTAATCGTTCAACATATGATGGATAGTTCCATCTTTACAAATAACATAATGCGCACTTACCTGCGAAGCTATAGTGGTAAATGTTTTTAGCGTTTGTTCGCAACTGTTTTGTGCTGTATGATGAATAATAACAAACTCAGGCTTACGTAAATTAAAATTTGTTGTGCCGATGAATGGTTGACTGTTTAATGAATCATCTAACGGGTAAGTTCTTATTGTTTGTGCAAATGATTTGGCTTGTTGTTTATATAATTTGTTGCTGGCTCTGTAGGGATTGTATGCACAGCTTGCAGCAAATAACAGGAAGAAACAGAATAAATATTTCATGCTTTAAAGTAAGTACTAAAATTTTAAATGAAATTTTAGTGCCAAACATAAAAACAGGAATAATTATTCATTAACAAGCTCATTCAAATTTGCATGCCTGTCATCAACAGTTGTGTATTTAAAATCGTTAGGACCGCCAAAATTTGCGCCGTTAAATTTTACTGATTTACTAAAATTTGCATACTTAAAATCAGAGCCATTCTTAAAATCTGCTTTTGCAAAACTGCCGCCATTCATAAATTTTGCGTATTTAAAATCGGCGTTGTTTTCAAACACAGCATAACTAAAATCAAAGTCCGCAGGAAATTCAACATACTTAAACACAACGTCTGATTTAAACGTTGCATTATTAAATTTTGGGCCTTCTTCAAAGTTTGAATATTTAAAAAATGCTTCATCATCAAACTGGCTTCCTGCAAACGAAACCTGTGCACTAAAAACAGAATATTTAAAATTCGCTTCTTTTTCAAAAGAGCAATTTTCAAACTTTACATCAGCAGTAAAATTTGCATTGTACACTGTGCTCGATTTCACAAATGGTTTTTGTTCATCAGGATTTACGTATCCCAAAACTTTTCCGGTAAACGTGCAGTTATTGAAACTAAGAGCAGAAGTAACTGTGCTTATATAAATTTTGTCTGAAGAGTTGTGTTGCCGTTCTTCTTTCATGTTATCCAGTTTTGTAAAATCAAGATCACCTGTTACCTGTACATTTGTTAGCGAAACAGCCTCATTGTTATTTATACTTTTTATTATTGATTCAGCAGTAACATTTTTTTGCGCGATGGTTGCAATTGGCAACATCATGCTCAATAATAATTTCAGGATCGTTCTCATTTTAATGGCTTTAATTAAAAATAAAAATTAATAAATACCGCAATGTTTTTATTTGAACTCCGGTTAGTTTTTCATGTTTAACGGTATCCGGTGAAGTAAGTTACACTTTGCTAAAATTAACTGTTTTACTAACACTTATTCGTATAATATCGTCTGCTTTGGCTATATGCAAATCTTTTTATTGAAGCGCAGGCTTAAGTTATGTTAGATATTTGCATTGCGCTTTTAACAGAGGCCGCAACCAATATCCTAAGATTCGTATCCGATTTTTCCATTTTAGACAAAACATAAGCGGCAGTACTTTATGTTCTGCCGCTTTAATTTTCTAAAGCTTTACTGCACTTACTTCTTCAAATATTCCTTACTGATGTCATCATAGTAATACAAATATTTATTTGCTTTTCCATCTTTATCAAAGAAGCTTTCCCATGTGCTTAAAGGTTCCCAAATACAGGTGCCTTTACCTTTTCCATCGTCAACATTAAATGCAATCTGATTTACTTCTCTTTTATAAGATGAATATTCAACAACAATTACATCTTTATTATAATGGTGTGAAAGATCGTTTAAGTTGTATTGAAGATCATCTAAAGTTCCATGCCATTGAGGATAGTAGGAGAGACCGATCACATCAAACGGAACGCCGCGTGCAATTATATTATCCAACCAAAAACGCGCCTCATCATTTTGTCCGCCCAAAGCAAGATGCAGCATAATAGATGTTGATGATGAAACAGCTTTCACGCCATTGATGCCTGCATAGATTAATTGCGCCAAACTATCAAGGTTAGCAATATTTCCCTCGGGCCAAATCATTCCATGATTAATTTCATTGCCTACCTGCACCATATCCGGCGTTGTATTTTGATCTTTTAATTGTTGTATCACCATCTTTGTATAATCATAAACAGATTGCTTTAACTGCGTGAAATTCTCTCCGCGCCATGCTTTTGGTTTGAACTGTTTTCCCGGATCAGCCCAATAATCGCTGTAATGAAAATCAAGCAGGAATTTCATACCTGCTGCTTTAATTCTTTTTGCCATTTCTTTTGTGTGCGCCAAATCACAGAATCCCTTTTGCGGCGAATAGCCGCTATCATTTTGCGGATCAACAAAAATTCTTAAACGCACATAATTAAAGCCATGATCTTTTAAAATTTGTATCGCATCTTTTTCAACACCATTATCAGAAAACTTCATGCCTCTTGCTTCGAGTTGCGGTAAGAAAGAAATATCTGCACCTAACATTTTATCAACCGGCGTTGATGTAAATTTTGCAATCGGAAATGTGTTGTTTGCCTTTGTAACGAGATGCGGCCTTCCAACATGAATGGCATCAATTCCAAAATATCCGCTGCGTAAACTATCAGCACTCGCTATAATATTTATGGATGAAGGTGTTGTGCCTGCCTGAACAATTACCTGGCATTTGCCATTAAATAAATGTCGCTGCGCAATTGTATCATCATACTTATCCTGTTCATGGCTGCTTGGATCACCGTTGCCAACACCAATAATTTTTCCATCACCACTTAAAGAAAAATGAATGAGATTATTTGCATCAGGCACTTCTCTTCCTTTATCATCAACAACGCTAACATTCAAGACTGCAACATCTTTTCCATCAGCAAGCATGGTTGTTTTTTGTGAGATAATGCGCATTTCGCGTGGTTTATCGGTTGTTTCAACATTGGTCACCAATTTTCTTCCGTTGCGATAACCAACGGCTTCCAAAGTTCCGGGCGCATAATTCACGGTCCATATTAAATGTCCATTGCGTTCCATATCTTTTTTGCCCAAACTCTTTCCATTCAAAAACAATTCAACATTATCTGCATTACTGTTCACCCAAACATCAATCGGCTGTCCTTCTTTGCCGCTCCAGTTCCAATGTGGCGAAATTTGTAATACATCAAAATTGCTCCACCAACTTTTATAGTAGTAAGAAATATTTTTTGGAAAGCCGCAAACATCCATCACACCAAAATGCGAGTTAATATTTGGCCACGCATAAGGTGTAGGCTCACCGCGATAATCAAAGCCTGTCCAAACAAAACCACCCATCCACCATTTATCAGTTGCATGTAATTTCCACCAGCTTTCTGCTGTGCTACTCCACCATGGATGCGTTGTATCTTCATCAGGTACATAAGCATTAATTGTATCTTTTATGTAGATGCCACGTGTTGTAACTGTGCTGCCCATTTCAGTTCCCATGATCGGTTGCATCGGATGTTCACGACGATAAGCTGTAATAAATTTTTCACGATAATTAAAACCGCGTACAGGAATCACTTCATTCACACCCTGGAAAACATTGCCAACATCATTAGCGAATGTGCAGGTTCTGGTTGGATCAAGTTCTTTTTGCTTCGCGATAAAAGTTTCTGCGATGCGTTTACCAAAACTCGTGGTTTCAATTCCAAATTCTTCATTGCCTATTGACCACATGAAAACAGAAGCATGTGTTCTATCGCGTTTGATAAGACGTTCAAATTGGCTCATGTACTCATCGCTGCTGTTGAGCAAACGGTTTTCATCCAGCACCAACATTCCCAAACTATCACATGCATCTAACAATTCCGGTGTAGGCGGATTGTGACTTGTTCTGTATGCATTCACGCCCATTTGTTTTAATAAACGCACACGATAGTATTGCAAATAATCAGGCAGAGCAGAACCCACACCTGCAGCATCCTGGTGATTGCACATGCCATGAATTTTTGTATAAATACCATTTATAAACAAACCACTATCTGTAACATTAATGGTGCGAATTCCAAAGCGAATTTTTTCACTATCAATAATGTTGTTATTATTTTTTACAAGAACAACTGCACGATACAAATAAGGATCATCAACACTCCAAAGCTTTGGATCTGCTACATCAATTTTTTGCGTGATCGTTTTTGTTTCATTGTTTAATAACGATAAAGATTGCGATGCTGATTTGCCAATAATATTTCCATCACGATCTGTGATGTATGATGCGATGATATTGTTTGATGCATTGTTATTTTGATTTTGTATGGTTGACTGAATGCTGACTGTTGCATTCCCGTGCCTACCGGCAGGCAGGTTTCCTTTCACATCACTAAAAACAAAAACACCATCTGTTGCAATATGCGTATTGTTGTATTCATTCAGCCAAACGTGCCGATAAATCCCTGCACCTTCATAAAACCAGCCCTCATATTGCGTGGCATCAACTCTTACCGTAATAATATTTTCTTTGTGAAAGTTGATGAAGTCTGTGATATCGTACGCACAACCCACATAACCACTTTTATTATTGCCGACAAAAAAACCGTTCACCCAAATCATTGCGTCACGAAAAATTCCATCAAACTGAATTTGAAAACGATGACCTGAATCACTTGCAGGAATTGTAAAATGTTTTCTATACCAACCAATACTTGTTTCAGGAAACAAACCGCCAACAGGTTTGTAGCCGTGGCTTTCAACATCATCACTTGTTGAGTTTGCAAATGGTAATTCAACCACCCAATCATGTGGAAGATTCAAGGTGCGCCATGAGCTGTCACGAAAACTCACATCAGCAGGCGTGCCCGGCGCATAACCTGATTTTGAAAAGATGGTTGTAACACTATAATTATAATCTTTTGCAGGATTATCTGCACTGCCGAATGCAAACTTCCAGTTATCATCAAAATTTTGTTTGCGAACAGGAAGCTCTTGAGAAAATGAATGTAAAGTGATGCTTAACATCAGCAATGAAAAATAAAATTTAGCAATTTGCATTTGTATGATTTTTACCACTAAGGCACGAAGACATCAAGTTGAAATGTATTCGTGTTTTAATGACTTTGTGGTTCAATATAGAAATAATTAGTTTTTAAAAGCATCCAGCGCAACTGTTGGCTTACCGCTGTTGTCAAAGGCACCGAGCGAATAACTCTTCCAATTATTATAACATTCCGGTTCCCAATAAAAAACACCTAAGCCATTTTTGTTGGGAACAGATCTTGTTTTTGAAATGATATCATCCAAAAAAGATTTGCATGCAACAGAATCTGTCCAACTCATTCCAACCTCGCAGATCATTACCGGTTTTTTATAACGGGCAATCATGTCATTCATATTATTCAAACATTGCGCATCCAACGTTGACCAGTTTGTTGACGATGGATATAATGACATTCCTGTTACATCCCATTTTGCATTATTGCTTTTTAATCCGTCAAATACCCATCGGAATAAAGTGTTATCATATCCATTTGAAATATGCACAATAACTTTTGCCGTATCAAACACAGATTTTATAGCATCGTAACCGGCGGTAACAAGCGCTGCAAAATTTGCCATGTTGGTTGAAGCGCGACCATCTTCCCATAACATTCCATCGTTTGTTTCATTACCAACCTGCACCCATTCAGGATAAATATTATTCGCTTTCAAAGTATCCATTACATGTTTTGTGTAAGATGAAAGCGAGTCTTTCAAATCATTAAAATTTAAAGACGTCCATGCAGCCGGTTTGTTTTGTTTGCCCGGATCTGCCCACCAATCGCTGTAATGAAAATCGATCATAATGCGCATGCCTGCTGCTTTTGCGCGTTTTGCTTTTGCAACCACATCCGCAGTGTTACCCCATCCATCTGCCGGATTAACCCAGGCACGCAAGCGAATTGAATTTATGCCTTCATCTTTCAGTACCTGGTAACAATCTTTTTCAACGCCATTACGATTATAAAATTTATAACCATCACTTTCCATTTCGGTAAGCCAGCTTATATCTGCGCCTTTTGCAAATGTTGAATGGCTTATAAGTGTTGTATCATTCGGATTTGTTCCAGTTGTATCGTTGCCATTACCGTTGTTAAGAGGAGTTGAGTTTGTTTTACCACAGCCAATACATCCTGCAAAAAGCAGCGCGAGAAGTATATATTTCATTGATTTTTAGTGTGAGAATCTTTACAAAAATGCAGCTTATTCTAACAGATAGCGACAAAAAATATTTTTTATGCGGTGCAACATTTCCAAAAAAATTCTTGTTTATGAAGTGTAAAAGTTACACATTTGTGCTTTGTTGTGTAAAAATTACACTAACATTAAAATTGCTTGATATATGATTGACGACCTTTTTGGTTCTTCAATAAAAGTTGAAACCGAAACTGCTGCAGGTGCTAACAGCTATTTACCATTTTATATTGATTTGCGTTGCCTTGTAATCAATCTGTTTTTATTTCCATTTGTAAATATTTTTTTCAAAAAATAATCAATTGTTATGAATTTGAGACGACTGTTTATGAGTTTACTGCTACTTGTTGCAGGAAGTTTTTCTGCTTTTGCACAAAAAACAATTTCAGGTGTCGTTACTGATTCTGCAACGGGAAGACCTTTGCCGGCAGTTTCTATAATTGTTCAGGGCACACGTACAGGTACGCAAACTGCTGCTGATGGAACTTTTAAAATTAGTGTTCCCGCTAATGCTGTTAATCTTGTTATTTCGTCAGTTGGGTATGCCAATAAAATTGTTCCTATCAGTTCAGAAAATATTTTTGTTTCGTTAACCCAAATAAACGCATCGTTAAACGATGTTGTTGTTATTGGTTATGGAACTACAACAAAAAAAGAAGTTACTGGCTCAATAGCAACAGTAAGTACTAAGGATTTTCAAAAAGGTTCGATTACTTCACCCGAACAGTTAATTGCCGGAAAAGTAGCCGGAGTTTCTATTACTTCTAATGGCGGGCAGCCCGGCGCAGGAAGTGTTATAAGAATAAGGGGCGGCGCTTCATTGAATGCAAGTAACGATCCTTTAATAGTTATTGATGGTGTGCCTTTAGATGGTGTGGATTTTCAGGGCATTAATCCAAACGATATTGAAAGCTTTTCTATTTTAAAAGATGCTGCTGCAACAGCTATTTATGGTTCACGCGCTTCTAATGGTGTCATCATGATTACCACAAAACGCGGCAGATCCGGCAAGCCAATGATAAATTTCAACACGCAATTTTCTGTTTCAAAAATTCAGAAAGAATATCCTGTGCTTTCCGCATCGCAATTTAAAAACCTTGTAGATTCTTTAGGAACGCAAACGCAAATTGATCAATTGGGTGATGCAAATACCGACTGGCAGAAAGAAATTTATCAAACTGCATTAACTACAGATAATAATTTAAGCATTGCCGGAGGATTTAAAAATGTACCTTATCGTATTTCGGGCGAATATTTAAACCAGCAAGGTGTTTTATTAACAGACAATCTTCAGCGTGAAGCTTTATCCTTGGTTGTTTCTCCTTATTTGTTTGATAAGCATTTAAAAATTGATATTAATCTGCATGGCTCTAACACTGATTCAAGAACAGCAAATACAGGTGCTATAGGGAATGCTGTTAGCTTCGATCCAACGCAATCAGTTTACAGCGACAACAAAACTTTTGGTGGATATTTTGAATGGATGACAAACGATACAACACCACAGCCGTTATCAAACCGCAATCCGGTTGCTTTATTAAAGCAATATGATGCAGAGAATCATGCACTCAGAAGTTTTGGTAATATTCAGTTTGATTATAAGTTTCATTTTTTGCCAGACCTTCATGCAAATCTTAATTTAGGTTATGATGTGGCAAAATATACCGGCACTACGAATGTGTCCGTTAATGCTGCACAATCATACAATTCTGTTCCTTCACTAAGAGGTCAGGATAATCAATATTATAATAATCATACAAATAAGGTACTTGAATTTTATTTGAACTATACTAAAGATATCCCATCCATAAAAAGTAACATCAATGCTATTGCCGGATATGGTTATTACGACGATCATTATTTCAACCGCAATTACTATTCATTTAGCGCATCGCACGATACGATGCCCGGTTCAAAACCGTCTTATCCAACATCATTCAGTGACGTTACATTATTGTCTTACTACGGACGTTTAATTTATACTTTTAATGGCAAGTATATTTTGATGGGTTCTATACGTACAGATGGTTCATCAAGGTTTGGACCTGATTATCGGTGGGGTGTATTTCCATCGGGTGCATTTACATGGCGCATTAACCAGGAGGATTTCTTAAAGAACTCAAATGTTGTTTCAGATTTAAAATTGCGCTTAAGTTATGGTATTACCGGTCAGCAGGATGGAATACCATTCTATTCTTATCTTAATTATTATGCGCTTAGCGGAAATACTTCTCAGGTTGATTTCGGAAATAATTATTATAACTTTTTTAATCCTCCGCCTTTTGCAGCCGATTTGCAATGGGAGCAAACTGCAACTACTGATGCCGGGTTTGATTTTGGCTTTGCAAAAAACAGAATTACCGGAAGTGCAGATTACTACTATAAAAAAACAAGCCATCTTTTAGCTTCTGTTTTTGTACCTGCACTTACAAACTTTGGTAATAAACTTACGCGTAATGTAGGTAACATGACAGATAAAGGAGTTGATTTTAATATTAATGGCACTGTTATTAGAAATAAAAACTTTTCGTGGGATGTAGGATTTAATTTTGCGTATAATGAATTTAAAATTACCAATCTTTCTGTATCACAAGATTCTCTTGCAAAAGCGGCGAGCAATATTGCGGTAGGCGGTATTGCCGGCGGTACCGGAAATACTATCCAGGTTTTATCAGTGGGATATAACCCATATACATTTTACGTACTGCAACAGGTTTTGGGTTCTAATGGTAAACCGATTGAAGGTTTATATGTTGACCAGGATAGAAATGGTACTATTACTCAACCTAACGATCTTATACTTTATAAATCACCTTATGCTCCGTTTACTTTCGGATTTACAACGGCTATCAATTATAAAAAATGGAGTCTTAATACGGTGCTTCGTGCGAGTGTAGGTAATTATGTTTATAATAATGTGGCATCAAATACTGCAGTAGTAAGAAACGTTTTAAACCCTGTAGGCTTCCTGCAAAATGCACCTTCATCTCTTTTAAATACTTATTTTTATAATAACCAGTTTTTTTCTTCTTACTATGTAGAAAATGCATCGTTTCTTAAAATGGATAATCTTGGTATTGCTTATGATGCAGGTTACTTATCAAAGCATTCCTATCATCTCAATCTTTCACTCAACTGCCAGAACGTTTTCACAGTTACAAAATATTCCGGTTCTGATCCTGAGATATATGGAGGTATAGACAATGTTATTTATCCACGTCCAAGAGTATTTACACTTGGTGCAAGCATAACCTTTTAAATATAACGAGATTAAATTATCAATATGAAAAATATTCGTTTTAAAAATCTTTTTTCTCTGGTTGCAGTTGGCTTAATTCTTTTGTCATCCTGTACAAAAGATTTAAATCATATTCCTGCAAATTCTGTTTTCAGCGATTCTGTTTATAGTAATGCTGCAGGGTATAAAACAGCATTGGCTAATGTTTATGCAGGATATGTTTTAACAGGAATTACAGGTCCGGGTACTTCAGATATTCAAGGGGTTGATGCGGGTACCTCTGACTTTGTAAGATGTTTGTGGAATGTGCAGGAGCTAACTACTGATGAAGCTGTTTGTGCATGGGGCGACCCGGGCGTACCCGATTTCCACAATATGAGCTGGACTTCTACTGACCCTATATTGATTGGGCTTTATGCAAGATGTACTTATCAAATAACTTTATGTAACAGTTTTATTTCGCATTGCTCCGATGCAGAACTTGCCAGCCATAATATTACCGGCGATGATGCAGCAGCGGTACAAGAATTTAAAGCCGAGGCTCGCTTTTTAAGAGCATTTCAATATGCAGTATTAATGGATGCATTTGCTAATCCACCTTTCGCAACAGACTCAGATGCTATAGGTCCATTGTCTTTTCCTAAACAAATTAAACGAGCAGATTTGTTTAATTATGTAGAATCAGAATTATTAGCATGCAGTAGTTCATTGGCTGCTCCTCATCAAAATGAATATGGTCGCGCAGACCAGGCTGCAGCATGGGCACTGTTAGCACGTATTTATCTGAATGCAGAAGTTTATACAGGAACAGCAAGATATACAGATGCAATTACCTACTCTAAAAAAGTTATAGATGCAGGTTATAGTCTCATGCCATCTTATGCAAATCTGTTTAAGGCAGATAATAATGTAAATAATTCTGAGGTTATTCTTGCAATTCCTTATGACGGAATAAATACACAGACCTATGGTGGTACAACATTTCTTGTAAACAGCGCATGTGTAAATTCTACTTATGCTGCAGGAAGCCCCGGTTATGCAATGAGTACAGCTGATTACGGTGTTCCGGGTGGCGGATGGGGTGGAAACAGAAGTACGGCAAATCTTCCTAATCTTTTTCCAACACCTGATACAACCGTTGACAAGCGTGGAATATTTTTAAATTCTCCCGGTGTAACTGAGGTTATCACCAGTATATCACAATTTAACCAGGGAGTGCCCGTAAATAAATTTACCAATCTTACTTCGCAGGGTGTTGAGGCAGAACCAAATGCCGGCGGTACCTTTTGCTCAACGGATTTTCCTTTATTTAGATTAGCAGAACAATATTTAATTTATGCTGAAGCAGTTTTACGCGGAGGTTCGGGAGGTGATGCTACAACGGCCCTTGGATACATAAATTTATTAAGACAACGGGCTTATGGAAATTCATCAGGCAATATAGCATCCTCAGACCTTACTTTACCGTTTATTTTAGATGAGAGAGGAAGAGAATTGTATTGGGAAGGTTTTCGCAGAACTGACTTAATAAGATTTAATGAGTTTACCAGCGCAACGTATTTATGGCCATGGAAGGGAGGTGTGCAAAGTGGGACTGGCGTTGACAGCCATTATAATATTTTCCCGATTCCGATTACAGACCTGCAATCAAATCCTAACCTTACACAAAACCCAGGTTATTAATTATAAAATTTGAAGAAAAAGCATATCAAGTATGAAAAAATATTTAAATAAACTGGCAACAATTACTGCAGTTACTTTGTTATTTGCTTCATGCAAAAAAGAAGGTACAGATGTTACTTACACCGGAGGAACTGCACCGGTGCTATCTTCAACGGCAGGTGATTCAATTGCCTTAAGTTCTGATACCAAGGATAATGAAGCGGTTACCTTTAAGTGGACAAATCCTAATTATACTTTCAGTAATGGAATTAGTTCACTAAATGTTACATACAATTTAGAATTTGATTCAGCAGGCGCAAACTTTTCAAGTCCCAATAAACAAACGATTCAAATCAGTCCTGATTTATCAAAATCTTTTACCGTTGGAGATTTAAACAGTTTAATTGCGAACAAATTACAGCTTGCGGCAGATGTAACACATACAATAGAAGTGAGGGTTTCCTCGTTAATTTCACCTTACACTTCAGGCTCAGCAAATATTGCGCAGTTAACTTCTAATGTAATAAGTTTCAAAGCAACCCCATACTCCCCACCACCTGTTATTGCACCCCCGGCATCAGGTACATTATTTTTAGTAGGTGGCGATCCAAAAATTGGCGCATGGAGTAACCCTGTGCCCGAATCTCAACAGTTTACGCAAGTTACTCCAACAGATTATCAGCTTACCATAGATCTTTCAGGTGGTGATCCTACAAATTCAAATGCAAGCGATCAATATCTTATTATACCTGTAAATGGAAGCTGGAGCCATAAATATGCATGTAACAATACCAGTACGCAACCTTTCTCGGGTGGAACTTTTGGATTAGACTTGAGTTCTAATTTCCCAGGACCCACCGCAGCGGGAACATATAAGATAGATGTAAATTTTCAATCGGGTATTATTACTGTTACGAAACAATAACTGATTAAAGTATAAATTAAATGCAATGAAACGCACTATAAATTTTCTTTTTGTTGTAACCAGCTTGAGTATAGTACTTAATGCATGCAACAAGCTCGCTGATTTGCCAACCACTACTTACGCAAACGGAAATGCGCCGGTCTTAACAAGTGATGCTACTACCATTACTCCTGCGGTAGCAGACTCTGATAAGATTGTATTGAATCTGTCATGGACGAATCCTAAATATGCAACAGATTCTTCGACTCAAAAATTTTTGGTGGAAATAGATTCTTCAGGTAGAAATTTTTCTAAAGAGACAACCTTTACTGTTATTGGTTCTTTGAATGATTCATTTAGTGCAAAACAATTAAACAGCATTTTACTAAATTTTGGATTTGCTTATAATACAAGCTATCCTGTTGATATAAGAGTTACATCATCGTATGGTAATAATAATGAGCAGTTGCAATCTAATGTTATTACAGTTAATGTAACGACGTATGTTGTTCCTCCTAAGGTTACACCACCATCATCGAATACTTTGTTTTTAGTTGGAGATGCTACGGCAGGTGGTTGGGGTAATCCTGTTCCATTACCTGCTCAACAATTTACAAGGGTTGATTCTGTGGATTACCAGGGTATATTTTATTTGAATGGAGGTAAACAATATTTAATGCTTCCGGTTGATGGAGACTGGACGCATAAATATTCTGTTGCTGATAATTCAGTTACTAATTTAAGTGCCGGAGGAGATTTTGGCTACGATCTATCAGCAAATTTCCCCGGACCTGCAGCTTCAGGCATGTATCAAATTTCAGTTGACTTCCAACATGGGAAATTTACGGTTACGCCTGTTACACTTTATAAAGAATTATATGTTCCGGGAGACTACCAGGGGTGGACGCCAGCTTCTGCACCGACGTTAGCTTCTCCAAATAATGACGGCAATTATGAGGGTTATATAAACGTTCCTTCAGGAGGTAGTTACGAATTTAAAATAACAGACGAGCCTGATTGGAATGGAACTGCTTACGGAGACGGCGGCAATGGTACACTAAGCAGTAGTGGCGGTAATTTAAAATTTCCCGGCGCTGGTTATTATAAAGTGAACGTTGATTTGAATGCAAATACTTATACCATTACACCGGCATCTGTATGGGGAGTTATAGGAAGTTTTGCAGGAAGTGGATGGGGTACAGATGTTGATATGACTTATAATTCCGGTGATAATGACTGGACTGCAACTATTACAATTGCAGATGGTGATCAATTTAAATTTAGAGCTAATCACGATTGGGGTTTAAATTATGGTGATAAAAATGCTGATGGTACGCTCGAAGTAAATGGTGATAATCTTGCCGGTTATGCCGCAGGTACTTATAACGTTACACTCTATTTAGATAATGCAGGATACTATACGTATAAAGTAGTGAAACAATAAACGTTTTTTACAAACAATAAAAAGCGGCTGCCTTAAAATGGTAACCGTTTATCTTTATATAGTTTAATCTTTTTTAGAACTTAGTGTAAAACCAAAAGTTGTTCCTACATCGGGTTTGCTGCGCACATGAATGTTTTGCCCATGCGCTTCTATAATGTGTTTACAAATTGCAAGGCCTAAACCTGTGCCGCCAACATTGCGGCTGCGTCCAATATCTGTACGGTAAAAACGTTCAAATAGGCGCGGTAAATGTTCTTCTTTAATGCCAATTCCATTATCTGTAATCTCAATCAAAACATGGCTCTCATCTGTTTTATAAAAACCGCTGGTAACATTACCGCCGTTATTGCCATATTTAATGGCGTTATCAACCAGGTTAATTAATACACGCGAAATTTTTTCTTTGTCTGCATACACTTCAACCGGTTGTTCGCATCCTTTTTTTATTGTGAGACTGATTTTTTTTTCGACAGCTTTTTGCGATAATGCTTCAAATACTTCACGCATCAAATCCTGTATAACAAAATTTTCTTTGTGCATTGATTGTTCGCCGCTTTCAAGCTTTGTTATTTCATCAAGATCATTTACAAGATGTACCATGCGGCTAACATTGCGCGATGCATTTTCTAAAAACTTTTTTGAAATTTCAGGATTTTCTAAAGCGCCACTTAAAAGTGTATCAATATAACCTTGTATAGCAAAAATGGGTGTCTTTATTTCGTGTGATAAATTTTGTAAAAATTCTCTTCTGAAACTTTCATTGCTCTTTAAATAATCAATCATAGACTTTTGTTGCTGCGCCCATGAAACAACATCTTCATTTACTTCTTCAATACTTTTTGTTGGCAAAATATATTTGTAATAAACTTCTTCTTTTTTGCTTGCCTTGGTTTGATAAATATATTTATAGATCACTTTAATTTTTCGATATATAAATTCATTCAATACAAATCTTATCAGGAAGAAAGAAATGCAGAACACAAGCAGTAAAGCAATAGCAGAGTCTGTAAGTTTAAAACTGATTAAATAAAATGCAATTGAAACAGGAACCGAAATGCAAATGGCTGTAAAAAAAGAGAGTTGATTCGGTGAAATATTTTTTCCTTTAAACATGCTGCGCTGTTTGCAAATTATAAGCGTAAGTTATGCTGCGTAGCTAAACTTATAACCAACGCCTTTAACTGTTGCTATACAATTTACACCTAATTTTTGTCTTATCTTTCTTATATGTACGTCAATGGTTCTGTCGCCAACAATTACTTCATTGCCCCAAACCTGTTCTAAAATTTCGTTGCGTAAAAAAACCCTGCCGGGTTTTGATGCAAGCAGATGCAGCAATTCAAATTCTTTTCTTGCAAGTGAAACAACATTGCCGCTAACGCTTACTGTGTATTTTGATGAGTCAATAACAATATCACCTTCTGCAAGCACATCATTTTCTTCTTTTACAATTCTGCGAAAAAGTGCATTTACACGGCTTATTAAAACTTTAGGGCTTATGGGTTTTGTAACATAATCATCGGCGCCGGAATCAAGACCCTTTATATGCGAACCTTCATCACTTAATGCAGTTAACAGCAATATCAGTGTATTTTTAAATCTTGTTTCGCTGCGCAGAATTCTGCAAACCTCAATGCCGCTTTTAAATGGCATCAGTACATCAAGAATAAGCATATCAGGTTCTAATGTTCTTGCTTTTTCAAGCGCTTCATTGCCATCTGCAGCTGTATAAACTGTATATCCTTCTTTTAAAAGATTGTATGAAATTATTTCAAGAATATCCTGTTCATCATCTGCAATAAGTATGGTTTTTGCATTCACGTTCATTAACACAAAGTTTACACAAAAATAATTTGCACCTTTGCATTGTAGAACAGAAATATATTATGTTATTGTTAAGAGCCATAATGTGTTGTTCGTTATAAGTTTGCAGCGTGCTTAACTAAACATGTTTAATGAAAAAACTTTTTCTCTTCTTTTTTTTATACTCTGCTTTTTGTTCAGTAAATGCTCAGTCGTTCACTAAATCAGACATTCCTTTAGTTCGATTATATTTTCATGAAAAGATAGACAGTACACAGAAACAAATTGCAAAATACGATGGCATTCCCGATTCTCTTTTTACACCTTCTGATAACGATGATCTGAACAAGAGAATTAATGATGCACTCACCGTGCAGGTTGATGATCTGCAAAATGAAATTGAAGCAAGCAAGCTTTCAGAAAATAATGATAAGATAAGATACCTGCGTGGTTTGAATGAATGCCTGCAAAGATTTTTAAACGGCTATCGATTTCAAACTATAAAGTCTCCTGCATTAATTGAAATTGTGTCGGGTTATAAAAAATGTTTGGAGTTGGATGAAAAAAAAGAATCGATTTTGCCAGTTATTAAAACATTGTCTTACGATGCCGGCGATATTCTTGTAAACTCTGTAAGCTTTGATGGAAATGAAGGCATAGACGCTTCAAAAGATGTATTGGTGCTAAAAGTTTGTCATGATCATCCGGAAAGAATGATGATGGTTTTAAGTCAACATCCTGACATGCCTTTTGTAGACAGTTTGGTGGTTGTTGCTGCGCGCCGGCAACCTGATGAATTATATACATATGCTGCAGCTTATGATAAATTGGCGCAACGTATTCGCAGTAACCCGGATAGTTTGGTGCAGCTTATCAGTAAGTTATCACAAATGCCTTCCGGCAGATTATATTTTCCATTTCTTGACAATTTGATGAGCGGAAAAGTAACGTTTGATGATATCGGCACCGCTTTACGCGACAGCACTAAATATTATTCACTCCTTGTAAAAACAGAAATTGATTATGCAGATAGAGTAAGACGCCGGGATACACCAATATCAATGGCTGCATTACAAAGCAAGCTTGCAGATAAAGCAAAAGAAGTTTATGTAAATACAATAAATGGTTTGCATGAATCGCCTGATAACGTTCGCTTCAGATGCATTCAAAAACTTTCGCCTGAAGAGTTGTATTACCTGGCTGTAATGACAGATGATGTAATTTATACCAGCAGTTATGTAAATGGAGTATACCCAAGAATATGGCAGCAAATGAAATCACCGCGCGGCGATAGTTTGTTGATGTTGGTTCGGTTCGATCATTTTAAAAAATGGATAAAAATTGCCGCCAATTATAACACACTCGACGATTTTTTAAAACGAATGGACAAAGGCAATGCAGAAATTTTGATGAAAGCCTTTGTAAACAAACTTGATCAAACGAGTAGTTTGGAAGATGCAGTAGATGTTGCCGATTCTTATGCAAGTATCAACGATAAAAATATTCACAACCTTATTTTAAACCAGGTAAAGTATAATTTAAGCCAGGCAGAACAATCCGGTAACAAAAGAGCGATCAGCATTTATAAAATTTTGAATACGCTGTTTCTTTCGCTTGATAGTTCCAATCATGTTGATGTCGCATCAACACTAGGAATTCCGCCGGTTTATTTTATGCCGAATAAATCTATGCGCAATGACAGCGGCAGAATTATTATCCAGCAATTTTTCTATGGTGATAAAGACGGTAATAATGTTTTCAATGCATTCATAAACAGTTTCAGAAATTCAAACTGGCGCATTACTTCGAATGACAAATGGGTTACTGTATCATCAACAAGAGGTGTTCCGATAAGCATTTATTCTAATCGTCCGCTTGATGATGAAACCTCAAAAGATGAAGAAGCGCAACTTGCATTGGGCGATTATTTGGTTGATAATAATCTTTATCCGTCCATGGTAATTCACCGCGGCCACAGTTATTATTTGCCATCAACATTAGAACAACTTGATACATCTGCAAAACTTGTGTTGCTTGGCAGTTGCGGTGCTTATCAGCATTTAAATAAAGTATTAAGTACCTGTCCAACTGCACAAATTATTTCTTCACGGCAAACAGGCAGCGGCACCATAAATGGTCCAATGATCAACATAATTGTCGAACAATTAAGGCAAGGCAAAAACCTTGACTGGCCGGTGCTTTGGAGAACTATCGGTAAACAGGTTTCGCACAAAGAATATTTTGATGATTACGTTCCTCCGTATAAAAACCTTGGTGCTGTGTTTATAATGGCTTATCAAAAGCAGCAGATGAACCAGGAAGATTAACAACAATTATCGGACGCTTTCAAACGTCAGATTATCGATCTCATTCAATTCTAAAAACAGGAACGCGCATATAAGCCGGCTCGCTGTAAGGAGAATGCGTATAAACAAAATATAATTGCTGCGCAGAAGAATTTGCAAATGCTGAATCGGTTTTCTTTTTTTCTTCTAATTGATTGCGCACTTCGGGATGCTGCTTTAAAAAATTTGCTGCAACATCTTCCCATCGATAATCGCTGTAAAATTCTTTGCGCTGCAAAACAGCATCAAAAAAATTCCAGCTAAAAAAACTATCATCACTTAATGGCTCTAATGTTTCGATGATATATCGGTTTGCCGATTGATTGGTGTAAATGATATAATCTCCTTTTAAAAAATGTATTGAATCTGTATGCGTGCTTAAATGAATATCATAATTGCGATGATGTTTTTCAAAAGGCTTGTTCATGCTTTTA
>DASZUY010000202.1:0-8279 GCA_035547495.1 Parafilimonas sp.
CAGATACGGTAAACGATTTTACACAGGATACATTACAAAGTCTTTCGGCTGAAGATGCAGACCTCATTATGCTAACGCAGCAAAATAAAAATCCATCATATTTAAATGATGACATCGATGTTAAAGACGATTCAATAACAACATTTGAAAATGGCAGCTTGTATATTTCCGGCTTATTAACTGATAAAAAAGAAAACCCTGTTCCTTTAAAGCCAATAACATTATTATCACTTGATAAAAATAATTTGATCTTACAGGATACAACGGATAAGTCTGGAAAATTTTCAATTGTAGCGCCGCCTTTTAACGCAGGAACAGCATTTAGCGTACAAATAGATAATGCGCCGCATGCGCCTGATGCTTACAATATTATTTTGGACCCGGTGTTTAAACATAATTTTAAAACACCTTCATTCTTAAAACAAAAATTTTCTAACGATCTGGTTGCTTACATAAAAAAAGAGCAATCAATGTATGCAGATTCTGCAGCATGGTTGCCGCATGTTACAGTGACAACCAGCAATAAAAAAATTAATTCTTCGTCTCGAAATATAATAACTAAAGAAATGCTGCATTCAGGACGTTATACGAACGTAGGAGATGCGATTTTACAAACTGGCGTGTTTCATATTATAGGCGGATATTTAATGACTGATGGTTCAAGCGATTTTGGTCCTTCTCCTTTAGATGAACCTATCGTTGTGGTTGATGGCGTACAGACAAATACTGCGGGCGGCGGTTCCACTGCCGGGTCTAGCTCTGTGCTTGATTTTTTAAAAACAATTCCTGTTTCAGATATTGATCACATTAAACTTGTAACTGGCGTTGGCGCTGCAACTTATGGAATTCGTTCAGGTAGCGGCGTAATTGAAATTTATACATTATCTCAACCAGACAATCCTGCATTAAAAGGTTCTTTAAAAATAATTTATCCAAAGGGATTTGATGCGCCTGCACCTTTTACAATGCCGGATTATACAAACAAACAGGTTAAAAATTCTAAAGAGCCTGACACGCGAACAACTATCTATTGGAACGGGAATATACTAACAGATGCAAACGGAAATGCTTCAGCAAATTTCTTTACTGCGGATGCACCGGCTGTTTATAATATAACTGTAAAAGGTATTACTGCAAATGGTATTAAATTCTGTAAAACGATCACTATAAACAGAAAATAAAATTTATTGATCGTATTCTTTGGCAGTCGCCTGTGCTTCCTTCACCAGCGCTATACATTTTTCAATTAATGCAGCTAATTTTTTATAGCTGATTGGCTTTGCTAAGTATTCATCCATACCTGCAGCTAAACATTCCTCTTTGTCGCCTTGCAATGCGTTTGCAGTTACGGCTGCAATAACAGGTTGAACACCTCCGCGCCTGCGAATGATACGTGTTACTTCCCTGCCATCAATCTCAGGCATTTGTATATCCATTAAAATAAGATCATAATTATTTGCTTCACTCATTTGCAAAACTTCCCTTCCGTTTTGTGCAATTTCAGGATGATAGCCAAGCTTATCAAGAATTCTTAATTCAACATTCTGATTTGTTGAATCATCTTCAGCAAGCAGAATTTTTAATGGATAATATTCACTGGCTTCACTTATTTTTTTATTTACATCAACTTTTTGTTCTGTTGTTTTATTTGATTGCTTTAGCTGGTTAAGAATATGTGTATGCAAAAGATGATGTCTTACAGGTTTTGTAAGAATTGAAGCAAAAAGCCCCGGATAATTTTTATGCGATTCATTGCCGAGTGAGCTTAACAAAATGATTGGAATGTTTGGATACAGTTGATGAATTTTTCCTGCGAGTTCAATACCATCCATTTCAGGCATGTGCATGTCTGTAATAATTAAATCAAACTTATCATCATCAGATAAAATAAATAATGCTTCTTTGCCACAACTTGCGAGATAAGGTATTTGCTGCCATTGTTCTAATTGATTTTTCATGATGGTTAAGTTGGTTGCATTATCATCAACCACCAAAATTTTTCTTCTGCCAACACCCGCAAGATTGTTATGGATATACGTGCGCTGTGATTGCTCACTCGCTACTGTTTTAATATTGAATAAAAATGTTGTTCCCACTTTAGGTGCGCTTTCCACAGTAATTTTTCCGCCCATCATGTTCACTAATTTTTCGCATATAACAAGACCTAAACCTGTTCCTCCGTATTTGCGTGTTGTTGAAGAGTCAACTTGTGAAAATGCTTTAAACAACCTGTCTATTTTATCTGCCGGAATTCCGATGCCTGTATCTTTTACTGAAAAGCCTAATTCAATTTCTCCGTTCTCAAACATTTGCAACATGTGCACACTTACAAAAATTTCTCCCTGCTGTGTAAACTTAATAGCGTTGCCTACAAGGTTCATTAATATCTGTCGCAAACGCAAACTATCGCCTACAATTTGGGAAGGAATTTTTGCATCAACCTGGTAAACTAAATCTAAACCCGTCTTTGATGCTTTAACAGAAAATACATCAAGCACTTCTTCTATGCAGGTGCGTAAATCAAAATCTGTTTGCTCAAGTTCAAGATGACCCGATTCAATTTTTGAAAAATCAAGAATGTCATTTATTGTTTTTAAAAGATTCTCGCCACAACTGCGAATGATTTCAGTAAAGCTGCGTTGTTCCGGATCTAATTCAGTCATGTCAATTAAATCGGTCATACCAATAATGCCATTCATCGGTGTGCGAATTTCATGGCTCATCGTTGCGAGAAAAGTGCTTTTTGCTTTGTTTGCCTGCTCTGCTTCGGCACGTGCTGCTTCTGCATCAAGCCTTGCTTTGTGCTCTTCTTCTGTTGAACGAACGAGTTCTTGGGTACGTTGTTCAACTTGTTTTTCTAAAATATTTCTTTGCGCTTTTATAGTGCTTATTCTGTACCTGTAAAATCCAACACAAACACCCGCAACGATTAAGGCAGCCAATAATTCAAACCACCATGTAAGCCAGAACGGTGGTGTAACAATCAACGCAACACTTAAAACATTTGGCGACCATTGACCCTGGTTATCCAATCCTCTTACTTTAAAAGTGTATTTACCCGGATCAAGATTTGTGTACGTTGCAATGCGTTTTGTGCCCGCATCGGTCCACTTCTTGTCAAAACCTTCGAGTTTATATTGATATTGTTTTTTCTGATCGCTTGTATAATTTAATGATGCGAATTCAAATTCAATTTCTGAACTTTTATAAGGAATAGTTATAGACTTGGTTTCTGTTATATCTTCTTTAAGTGGTGACGGATTTTTATCATTAATGGCAACAGGAACTTTTTTGTTGAATATTTTGAAATCAGTAAGTACTAACGGCGGTTGGAAAACACTTCGTTTTATACCCGACGGATCAAAAACATTAAAACCATTGTTTCCGCCAAAATACATAAGCCCTGAATGATCTTTGCAAAATGCCATCTCTTTAAATTCATTTCCCTGCAAACCATCAACCGCATCAAAATTTTTAAATGTTTTTGTGGAAGGATTGAACTTTGTAATGCCGTGACTGCTGCTTATCCAAAGGTTTTCATTTTTATCTTCCAGTATTCCAAAAATATTATTGCTTGGTAAGCCATCTGATGTTGAATAATTAGTAAACTGTTTTGTTTTTCTGTAGAAGCAACTCAATCCATTCATCGTTCCTATCCAGAGATTTTTATTTTCATCTTCATAGATTGTTCCCACGCTATTACTCGCAATGCTGTTGCCATCATCGTTGTGTAAATAATGCGTAAATGTTTTTGTTTGTTTATTGAAAAGATTTAACCCGCCGCCATCAGTTCCAATCCATAAATTACCATCGCTGTCTTCAAAGATGGAATGAATTTTATCGCTGTTTATACTTGTTGCATTTTTATCATCAAACCGATAACTTGTAAAAGAATTGGTTGAAGGATTGAATAAATTTAATCCACCGCCATATGTACCAATCCAAATATTTTTTTCTTTGTCTTCATAAATTGCCCATGCATTATCACTGCTTAAACTTGTTGCATCCGCAGGGTTATTTTTAAAATGTTTGAAGCTGTTTTTTTGTTTATTATAAACCGTAACGCCATCGCCCCATGTGCCAATCCATAAATTCCCTTCATCATCTTCGTGTACATTCAATACATAATTTCCGCAGATGCTGTTGGGGTTACCTTCCTGATGTAAATAGTGCGTAAAAGCGCCGGTTAAAGGGTTTAATAAATTTAATCCGCCACCGTCTGTACCAACCCAAATATTTTGTTTTGAATCTTCATAAATGCATAAAATAAGATTACTGCTTAAACTATTTGGCGAAGAATTATGTTTATAATTATCGAACTTATTATCAGAATTTAAAAAATCTATTCCGCCGGTAAAACTTCCAACCCACATATTGCCTTTTGTATCGCGGCAAATAGCATAAATAGAATTGCTGCCAATGCTTGTGTTATCAAGGTCATCATGTTTATAATCCTGAAAGGTTTTTGTTTCGGGATCGAACACACAAAGACCACCATTTTCTGTTCCTATCCACAGATTGTGGTCATCATCTTCACCAATTGCATATACTTCATTATTTGGAAGACTGTTAATATCGTAGGTATCATTTTTATATTGAATAAAGTTATTCCTCGTCTTATCATAAAGATCCAGGCCACCACCATCTGTGCCAATCCATAAACGATGTTTACTGTCTTCAAAAATGCAATAAACATTATTATAACTAAGTGAAGTGTTATCTGCATCGTTATGCTGAAACCGCGTAAAAGTTTTAAGTGAAGGATTAAATAAATTAAGTCCGCCATTGGTTGTACCTATCCATAAATTATGTTCACTATCTTCTTTAATAACACGTACAAAATCGTCGCTTAAACTGTTTGGATTATTTTTATTAAACCTGTAGTGATCAAACTTATTTGTTTTTGTATTCAACATATTTAAACCGGCATCTTCTGTACCTGCCCAAATATTTCCTGCATCATCTTCCTCAACGGTGTTTACATAATCACTCGAAATACTGTTTACATTTTTGTCGTCATGTTTGTAAGATGTGAACTGATCTTTCTCAATATTGTATTTGCAAAGACCGCCGCCCCAGGTTGCAATCCATATGCTACCATCACGACTTTGAATAACAGCAGAAATAAAATTTCCGCTTATGCTGTTTATGTTTTTAGGATCATTTTTATATACCGTGAATTTATACCCGTCGTATTTATTTAATCCTTCACGTGTGCCAAACCACATGAAGCCTCTGCTGTCCTGTAAAATGCATAACACATTGCTTTGTGAAAGTCCATCGTCTGTTTTAAAATGATTGAACTGAAGTTCGCTTTTTTGGCAAATTGAAATAACGGGAATACCCAGCAACAAAAAAAGAAAAAGTTTGTTTTTCATAAAACCCGGTAGATATTGGTAGTGATATTATATACATGTTCAGCCAGGAAGTAAGATGAATATCATTTTCAAACTTCTAGCTCATCACATCATTTTACTTTTAATTGAATCGCCCATTTCTCAATCATCTTCGTTAATTCTTCCATTTTAAAAGGCTTGCTTATATAATCATCCATTCCCGCACTAATACATTTTTGTTTATCACCTTGTATTGCATTTGCAGTCATTGCAATTATTACAGGCTGTGTGTTTAAGCAAAGACGAATCATGCGCGTTGTTTCCAGTCCATCTTTCAAAGGCATTTGTACATCCATAAAAATGAGATCATATTTTCCATCACTTACCAATTCCAATGCCTCTTCTCCATTTTGTGCTATCGTTACTTCATAACCTAATTTGTTTAATGCCTTTAAAGCTACTTTCTGATTGGTCTCATTATCTTCTGCAACTAGAATGCGCAAAGGATAATTGTTGGCGAAGTCCGTAGTTAATTTTGGCTTCTCACTTTGTTGTTCTGTTGTTTCTTTTTTGCTTAATTCGTGCGAAATATATTTATATAAAAGATGTTGCTTAACAGGTTTTGTAAGCGTTGCTTTAAATAAATTAGTATGTTGCTTATAACGTTCATCTCCACTTAAATTTAAAAGCAGAATTGAAATGTTTGGATTGATTTTTTTAATGGCTTCTGATAATTCAATGCCGTTCATTTGCGGCATTTCTAAATCTGTAATCACTAAATCAAACCGCGAATTTTTATTTATAACTTCCAACGTTTCTTTTGCTGATGATGTAACTATTGGTAGTAAATTCCATTGCTCTAATTGCTTCTTTAAAATATTTCTGCTTGTAAAATTATCATCAACCAATAAAATATTTTTTCTTCTAAGGTCTTCACCAAATTTATTTAGTGGTCGCTGAGGTTGTAAGCTAACTCTTATACAAATTTTAAATTTTATAACGGTGCCAGATCTGTTTCCCTGTTTTGGTTCCAACTCTAATTTACCACCCATTAATGCAATTAGTTTTTTACAAATGGCAAGTGATAATACATTACTATCATTCTTTGTGCTGATTTCATTAATATCTTTTGATAAGAGTTCAATTTCATCATCAGGCATTCCAATTCCGGTGTCTCTTACTTCAAAAGAAATTTCCGCCTGGTTACCGTCTAACATCCTTACCAGATGCGCTGCAATTAAAATTTCGCCCTTCGTTGTAAACCTTAAAGAATTTTCAATAAGATTCATTAATATTTGTCTTAATCGAAGTTCATCACCAACAACCATTTCCGGAACATCTTTATCCATAGAGTATATCAGCTCCAGGTTTGTGCGAACTGCTTTTTCTGCAAAAGAATCGAGCACATTTTCTAACGTGTTGCGCAAATCAAAATCTTTATCTTCCAGTTCCATTCTCTTTTCTTCTGTTGCTGCGTATTGCAAAACATCACTAACCAGCATGTCGTTAATGGTTGTCATTAAACTTTCACTGCTTTCAATAATTACTTCTGCATACTCGCGCTGCTCTGCAGTTAGTTCCGTTTCTGCAAGTAAAGATGCCATTCCAATCACACCGTTCATCGGCGTTCTTATTTCATGACTAAGTTTTGCAAGCAAAAGACTTTTAAAGTTTGCAGCTGCTTCAGCTTCTTCTATTGCTTTTTGCTCGTTTTCTTTTGCGTAATTCAGCAACTCTTTATATTCAACTACACGTTGCTGTAAAATGCCATTTGTATTTAATGCAGTGTTTAATTTTCTTCTTGTTAAAAGAAAAACTATACCCGCCACAACCAGCGCAACAAAAGGGCTAAACCACCACATTTGCCATATCATTAAAATTGCTGAAAAGTAAATTTGATTTATCATAAGTTATTTTCTTCAGTTTGATACAAGAGATTCATAAGTAATTTCATCGCTGATCTCCACCCAGTCTTTTACAGGCGATTTAAATGTTTCGCGCTCGTTTGTTTTCTTGCTTTCAAGAATTATTACTTCTGATGTTGCCAACTTATCAAGCAATAAAATATCTTTTAAAAAAGGATTCCATGCAAAGAGCAATTCATAAATGGGCTTCCATAAAATCACCCAGCTAAAAACGTCGAGACAATTTTTTAAACCGTTGTAAATGCCACCAACAACATGTTCAGAAATAATAAGCGGCAAAAACCACTGACATATAATTACAATAACGCCACTAATGGCAAGTTGCGCAAAATTGCGGCGCTTAAATTTTATAAATTCATCTTTCCTGATTTCTCTTTTAATAGAAAAATGTCTTTTAACGGCGTACATCAGCGGTTCCGCATATTGCCTGTTAATTATGCCGGGACAATTAAGCTTATAAAAAATTGCAGAATATCTTTTTGCAGATTCTACTGCGGTAAGGATATAGTTTTCGAATTTTTGGCTTATTTGTTTTTTGTACAATGGTGAAGGATCATGCGCATTGAAATAACCATTGATGGTTTGAAGATCTACTGTAAGAAAAATATTTATTTTCTCTGTAAGCGACTTGCTCATGAGGCGGATACTGGTTTTAAAACGAACAAGTCAACGTGAACTGAAAGACTGCAAGATATTTACGAAATGACTTTACATCTTACAGAGGACGTTGGATTGTTTCGCAATAAAGAAAATATAAAAAATTATTGCAATACATTTCAAACGTATCTTTTTAAAAAAAAGTATGAAGGTGCATAAAAAACTTGCATAAAAAATTATGGTATCAGGATTGAGGTAGATAACAAAAAATATATGGCAAAGAAATCAGCCAGCAGCGAAATGGCTAAAAAATCAACAACCAGAAAGAAATCTGCATCAAAAAAATGGTCAAAAAAAGTTACACAAACAAGTGATGCAATGGATTTGGAGAAAGATGTTTTCAAACAAAAAGATCCAAAAG
>DASZUY010000203.1:0-11269 GCA_035547495.1 Parafilimonas sp.
CGAGTATTCCTACAAGACCATTGTACATCATTAATGCAGGCACCATTAATGTTGTAGCAACAACACGACTCACCACTAAAAACTTAAAAGGCTTTGTGCCTGATACTTCCATTGCATCAATCTGCTCCGTTACGTTCATGGAACCTAATTCTGCGCCGATGTTAGAACCAATTTTTCCTGCGGCAATTAATGCTGTTATTAATGGTGCTAATGCACGTATAATTGCAATACCGATTAATGAAGGAAGCCATGATGTAGCACCAAACTCTGCAAGTGATGGTCTCGATTGTTTGGTAAAAACGATGCCAGTTATAAAGCCGGTTAACGAAATAAGTGCAACAGATTTATAGCCTATATAGTAACATTGCCTGATGACTTCTTTAAACTCGTATGGCGGCAGAAACACTTCTTTAAAGAAGCGCATAATAAAGCTGTACACATCATAAACATCAGCGAAAACTTTCTTTATTTTTTTAAATGATATGACCGCTTTATTCATCGTAATTTTTGGTTTATCATTTCAACCCATCCGTCAAAACTATTTTTTCGCAGATGGCTGTATTATGATTATTGTCATTTACTAACATGATTTTGATTTCATTTAAACTGATGCAACCGTATCGCTCATGCTTGATAAAACTCATCTCTCATCCTAATTCAAATCATGAATTATGCTTGCTGTTTAAAATAATCTTGTAATCCAAAATCATGTGCTATGAATACAGACAATGATTTCAATTTTTTAAAAACAGAAACAGAGGAATTGGGTACAGCGTTGTTTTATAATTTCAGCAATGCATTATTAAAATTTCCCACTTCAATTATACAATTATCAAAATTTGATGAAGAGGGAAACGTGTGGTTTCAGATGCAGAAACCGTATCAGGAAATTGAGGGAATGGATAAAACATTTGCATCGCAATTGAATTTTTATAAAAAAGGATGTTCGAATTATATAACGCTTACCGGAACTGCTGCAATTGCTGCCGAAGAAATAACCGGAACTGTTACAATTCGATTTAAGATTTCTAATGCAGAATGTTTTTACGTGAACATAAAAACATCTTCATTCTTAATCAATTTAAAAAATTCAGTGCACTATTTTTTAAAATCATTTTACAGAGATGAACCAAACCACTTTCGCTTTGGTTTTTGAACGTTGTTTGTATTAATTTAATTCGCCAATTTTTTATTAGGCTTAGATAAAATTATTTTTGATAACAACCACTTAACCATGCTTACAAAAGCTAGCGAAATTCCATAAATAATAAACCCTGCCACGTATATACGCCACAAATTAAAAATGTAATCATGTGGTATTACTTTATGCATGTATGTTTTGTAAAGCATATTTAAAAAAGGAAGTAAGAAAAGCGGCGCGCTGTGCAGCAAACTCACAAAAGGTTTCCTCCTGAAATAGGGAAGCCAAAACAATAATGCTGAAAAACTATAGGCAATTACCCAAGAAGAAAGAGCTGCCGATGCAATTTTTTCAGCCACAAAATTTATTCTGCCTGTCCATAAGATTAATATCCAGAAGAGGGTTGATACAAGCGCATAAGTTACCGGCAGCAAGGGAAAAATGTTTTCGGTTACTGTGAGATGCAATTTCTTATTCTTACTTATTAAATAAAACAATCCAAAGAGCAAAGGATATCCTGAAAAAAAGATAAAGAAATATATCCACCAGAACACTGAAAAAAATATCTGCATATAATTATTTTACTGCAACAGTATTTGTTTCTGACAGAGGAGAACATGACTGTAAACATAAGCAGTGATGATGCTAATCATATTGTTAAAGCGGTTTTTAAAAATGTAAGAAAACCTATCTGTGTGCAATAAATACAGGCACGTTCAATGTTTCGAGAATAACATCAGCTGTGCTTTTATGAAACAACTTAGAGAGCCAGCCGCGTCCATAAGCGCCCATTACAACAATGCTATTTTCTTTTGTGAGCAGGGATGTAAACAGTTCATCGTTTATATTACCTTCTTTTACTTTCAGTTCAACCGAGGCATAATGATTTTTCACCCATTCTTTTATTTTATGCTGATATTTTAACGTAAAGCCGTCATTGTTTACTTCGAATAACTGTAATTTTTTTTCTTTCAATCCAGGAAAAATATATGTGAATTGCTTTATCGCAAACATGGCGGAAGCAGAACCATCGTAAGCAAAAACAATTTCATCTATTTCTTTAAAATTTGAACTGCTGATGATAACCGGGCATTCACTGTCTGCAAGAATATCTTTTACAAATCTTGAAGGTTCGCCGGTTGTTTTTTTTGAAAACGACATCATTGCATCTGCAATGATTACATCAGCAAACCTGCTTTCTGTTATTAATTCTTCTGCCGGTATGCCGCAATCGATATGAATATTATGCCACACGTTTTTGCTTTTGCATGTTTCATTAAACATAACGATTGCCATTTCGCATGCCTTACGCTTTTCCTGGTTTGATGGAATATCTGTAGTTAGTACCGTTTCAATATAAGGCGCATTGTTTAGATTTTTTACGACAGGCTTAAATGCATATTCAAGGTTTTCCAGAAAAATACCCGTAACCTTACCCTGCGTAAGCTTTGCCAGCGCGCAACCGAAGATCAGCGCATCTGCATTTGGATAAAACACGTCAAGTGCGACAGCTATATTCAGCATAAAAAATTTTTTAAACAATTAATATTAGTGGCATCACTGTCTTCTTAAAACCTTTGAACGAAATACGTTTCTGGAAATATCTGTAAAAGCAGTAATTGAATCCATAAACTCGCGTGCTATCGTTTTCTTAGGAAAAAAATCATCAGCCCAGTTTAAATTCCACTTACAATGAAAAAATTTTAAAATTTCAGGTTGTGTTGGTTCAACAACGTATTTGAAATTGGTATCCCATTCAATTCTTATTGTAAAAAGATTTGGATGCGTTCTTTCGGCGATTTTAAATCCGATAGAATGTTTAGGTAAATATTCCTGGAACAACTCGCCCAGATCATATCCAAATCTGAAATTAATTTTCTTTTTATCGACTATATACAAAACATCTTTATGCTCATGCAATATCCATTTGTGCGACTCTTTGGGAAATAAATACTCTCCCAGTAAAGACGGTGTTTCGATATACCCTCTTTGTGCAACGCGAAATTGCTCACTTAAAAATTTCTCCGGGTTTTCAACATGCTCCAAAACCTGGCAGCAGATAACATAGTCAAATTCATTGTCTTCAAATGGCAAATCTTCTCCATCTGCCGCAACAAATTGTTGATGTTTTAAAATTTTAATATCTCCACTTCTGTGGTAGTTTGAGTCAGTAAACTTATCAACCAGCACATTAGCCCGGGCGTGTGGGTTGTGCCCACCGCCAACCTCTAAAACCCGGTCAGTTTTGGCGATGGATAAATTAAAGCGGCTTTTGGGATTTTTAACTTTCATTGGGTATAAGCAATTATAGTAGTTAACGGGTGAAATAAATTTAAAAAAAATTAGTACTTCCGTCATCTATGTTGAAAAATTTTTATTTGGCGACGTATCTTTTAAAACGGACGATCAAAACATAACCTATTAAATGCGGTATCACCTCAAGCAGCCTTTCCCCTGTTGTTTAAAACGTTTAATAACTCCGTTACTTCTTCATCGGTCACTTCGCTAAAATCATGATAAAATCTTCCAACACCATAAAATGGCTCGGGCGTAGATAACGCAATAAATTCATCTGCTTCTCTTGCAATTTGTTTAGCTGCTTCAGCAGAAGCTACCGGTACCGCAACCACTATTTTTTTAGGATGCCTGCTGCGCAATAATTTTACTGTAACCAAAATTGTTTTGCCTGTAGCAACACCGTCATCTACCACAATCACAATTTTATTTTTTATATCGATGGGTTCCTTGTCGCCCATAAATTTTTTATATCGTTCTACCAACGATTTTCGAATGCGATTGATTTCGCGATCAATATATTGTTGGGGTATATTGTATGAATTTTCTACAATGCTGTCTTCTATTCCAACAGCGCCAATTGCAAACTCTTCATTCGCGGGATGACCAATTTTTTTTGTCATCAATAGATCCATCGGAAAATTAAAATGCATAGCGAGATAATAACCTATCGGCACTCCGCCACGTGGCACCGCCAATATCACGCCTTCTTCATTTTTATATTTTTCAAGAAGTGGTACCAGCTTCATTGCAGCATCGTATCGGTCAAGAAAAATCATACAATCTTTTAATTTTTTACAGGAATAAATTTTTCAAACCAGTCTTCCGCCAATTGTGCAACAACATGCAGCTTGCCTTTTTCCTCAAACAAATGCGAAGCACCGTGTACTATCTCGAGATGTTTAGTGCATTTCATTTTTTGATATGCTTTGCGATTCAACTTTATCACTTCATTATCTAAAGAACCAATAAGTAAAAGTGTTGGGCATTTAATCGATTTCAATGCATTTTCGGAAGCAAGATCTGGTCTGCCGCCGCGGCTTACTACAGCTTTTATTACTTCGCCCAAATCTGCTGCAGCATTAATTGCGGATGCAGCACCTGTACTTGCTCCAAAATAAAATACCGGCAAATTCTTTAATTGCGGATGTTGTGTTGCCCATTTTGTAATGTCTTTTAAACGTTCAGTTAATAAAGAAATATTAAAGCGATTACCGATAGAAGTATCTTCTGCGGGCGTAAGCAAGTCTGCAAGCAACGCAGCGAAATTATTTCTGCATAACATATCAGCCACATAATTGTTTCTTGAACTGAAACGGCTGCTGCCACTTCCATGCGAAAAAATTATCAGTGCAACCGGCTGTTCAGGTAGATATAAGTAAGCGTTAAGAGAAATATTATTAATCGGAACGCTAACTGAAATTTTATTTTCATGTGTTTCATTATATCGGCTGTTTAAATTATCGAATACTGTTTGATGCATGATTATTGATTATGACTACGAAATAATCCAGAATATAAAAGAACGACAATGACGATCGTCACATCTGCTGCTGATAGTGCTCATATTCTTCCTCTTTTTAAAGATTGACATTTAAAAAATTTTTTTATGCAGATAAGTTTTCTTAAAGAAGGCACTGGTCAAAGCATATCATTAAATAAAATGATAACAGAAAATTCTGTTGATTTAAACGATGCAAAATCGATGGATGATTTGATGGATGCTATCGGGGATTCAAAATATGTGTTGCTCGGCGAGGCATCTCATGGCACGCATGAGTATTATAGATGGCGTTCAAAAATCAGTCAGCGATTAATAAAAGAAAAAGGGTTTTCATTTATTGCTGTTGAGGGTGATTGGCCTGATTGTTATCGCTTAAATCGTTACGTAAAACATTATAAAGACGCAGCACCAACTGCCCAGGAAGTGCTGCGTGAATTTAATCGTTGGCCAACATGGATGTGGGCGAACTGGGAGATTGTTGCATTGGCAGAATGGATGCGTAAATACAATGAAGATCTTCCGCAAAACAAGCGCATTGGTTTTTATGGTTTGGATGTGTACAGTTTATGGGAAAGTCTTGATGCAATTATAAAATATTTAGATAAGGTTGACCCAAAAGCAAAAGCGGTTGCCATGGATGCATGGAAATGTTTTGAACCTTATAGTGAAGATGAAGGACAATCATATGCACGTGCAACGCAGCATGCCTGGGTGCCCGCTTCTTGTGAAAGCGAAGTGATTGATTTGCTTATTGAAATCAGAAAAAGAATGCAGCAATACGACGGCGATCCCGAAGCAACTTTAAACACAGAACAAAATGCAATTGTTGCAGTGAATGCAGAAAGATATTATCGCGCAATGATAAAAGGTGGTCCGCAGTCATGGAACATTCGCGATCATCACATGGTTGATACATTGAACCGTTTAATGCAGCATCACGGCATACATGCAAAAGCAATTGTGTGGGAACACAACACACACATTGGTGATGCACGTGCAACTGATATGCGTTATGATAACATGGTGAATGTTGGTCAGTTGGTAAATGAGCAGCATTTTCATGATGGCGTATTTAGCGTTGGTTTTGGTTCATATGAAGGAAGTGTAATTGCGGGAAGAAGTTGGGGAGATATGATGCGTGTAATGCAAGTGCCCAAAGCAAAAGCAGATAGCTGGGAATTTATTTTACACCAGGATGGTGCGAAGGATCGCATTGTGTTTATGAATAACGAAATGCGTGAGTTGTGGGGCACAAAAGAAATCGGTCATCGTGCTATTGGTGTTGTTTATAATCCGCAATGGGAATATGGTAATTACGTGCCGAGTGTTATGCCTTCACGATATGATGCGTTTATTTTTATAGATAAAACCAAAGCTTTACATCCATTGCATATTCAAACCGATGCGCATCAGATTCCTGAAACTTATCCATTCGGGGTTTAATAACAATTACACTGTATGTTGGAGAATGAAATTTACGAGTGGCTGCAATCTTATCAAATTGCTACGCCGCAATACAAAGTTTTTAAATTGAATAAAGAACTGAAAGTTGATTTTTATCCTGTTGCTTTAAAATTGCTTTCAAATAAAGTTGTACATAAAACAGAGGTTGGTGCTGTTGTAATAAATATTAATGATGATGCAGCTTTAAAAAAAGCAAAACGTGAAATGCTTTGTAATCTCTGCAAACAAAATATTCATGTTGATGAAAATGATAAACTGATCGTAACAAAAATGTACACAGGCATTGAATTGTTTTTTGGAATAGTAAATGATGCCTGCTTTGGAAAAGTAATTGTGTTTGGCGCCGGTGGAATTTTCACAGAGTTGTTTAAAGACATTTGCTTTATCGATAGTGAAGCCGGTGATGATGAATTAAAAAGTGCAATCGCTCAAACAAAAATATCTGCGCTTTTTACCAAAGGCTTTCGCGGAAAGAAATACAATATTGAGCTGGTGGTTGAGATGATTAAAAAACTGCAGCAGCTTGATGTTGAGGAAATGGATTTAAATCCTGTTATACTTTCAGAAAATACGTTAACCGTTGTTGATGCAAGATTGAAACAAGCGCAATCAAACAGTGTTTCAAAACATATAAAATATATTCCTCAAATTTTTTCGCCTAAAAAAATTGCCATCATCGGCGTGAGTGAGCATGAAGAAAAGATCGGTTACGCGCTTGCAAAAAACGCGTCTGCACATGATGGAGTTTATTTTGTAAATCCGCATTTGAAAAATCTTTTTGGTAAAAAAGTTTATAATAATATCAATGAGCTTCCTGATGTTGACACCGCTGTGCTTGCCATTCCGGTTGATAATATAACAGAAGTAATTCAGCAATTAGCTGAAAAAAAAGTTCAGCACGTTATCATCATCACCGCAGGATTTAAAGAAGCCGGACGAGACGAAAGTTTTTTAAAAGAGTTATCTGAAAAATTTCAAATAAATATTATTGGTCCTAATTGCATTGGTATTTATACAAATGGTATTAATCTAACTTTTGGTACTAACGATATTCAAACAGGTAAAACAAATTTGTTTTCACAGTCGGGTGCAATTGTTGCGGAAGTAAGGGATAAGGCTGCTTTACAAAATATAGGTTTCGAAAACATCATTTCAGTTGGCAATATGGTTGATGTTGATTTTGCTGATTTGATAAATTCTTATCCTGGTAACAATCCAATCAATCTGTACGTTGAAGGAATTTCTAATGGAAAAAATTTATTGCGTGCCATTCGAAAAAGTAAATCGCACATAAGAATTTTTAAAGCAGGTAAAACAGAAGTGGCGAGAAAGGCTGCGTTTTCACACACAGGAAACATGGCTGGTAATTATGAAATGTTTGTTGGTTTATTAAGGGCTGCCGGTGCTGAGATTTTAAATGATGTGAATGGTCTTCTGTATCCATACAACTTCAAAAAAATTTTGGTAATAACAAATGCAGGTGGTGCAGGAACAATTATGAGCGATTTGATCAGCGATAAATTATACAAACTAAATACAGATGAAATTGCAAAACTTAGCGAAGTGTTGCCAAAACACTGGTCTAAAAATAATCCGATTGATATAATTGGTGATGCTTGTTATGACAGATATTCGAAAGCTTTACAGGTTGCAGATAATTTTAATGTTGATGCAATTTATGTTCTCATCACGCCACAATTCATGACCAATCCGAAAAGCATTTGCAAATTATTTGTTGAAAACAATTTCAACACAAAACTATTTCCTGTATTACTTGGTGGTGAAATGATGCAGGCTGCAAAATCTTACCTCGAAGAAAACAAAATAAATTATTTTGAAGAACTGAACGAAGCTGTTTCATTTCTGTGAACTCATTACAACTGTTTATGATTTTACTCATGGCTTTTAATGACTGGCATCATCATTTACATTTTTCCATCACTCTACTTTTATCGCTATAAAAATTTTTTATGAAAAAGATTTTATTGGCAGTTGCAGAAAATAAATTGCCTGAAGCTGCATTTGATTTTATATGTCATCTAAATGAAACGAATCCTGTGTTGTTAACCGGTGTTTTTCTCAGAGAACTTGTTTACTCGCTTGAGCCTGCATTGGGTTACTATGGCGGAATGGGCATGCCTGTTTATTCTTCCGAAACTGAAGCGCTAATGCGTGAAGATGTAGACAAACAAATCAACTGGTTTACTGCTGCCTGTCAAAAAAATAATATTGAATATCGTGTGCACGATGATACAGATAACCTGATTATTCATGAACTTAAAAAAGAATCACGCTTCGCCGATTTACTTATTATAAGTGAAGATGCCTTTTATCATTTAACGGATGCAGCAGAACCAGGCGAATATTTGAAATCAATTTTGCATGTAGCAGAATGCCCGGTTTTAATTGTTCCTGAAAAATTTGAATATCCTGAGAATGTAATATTCGCATACGATGGCAGCGAATCTTCAGTGTATGCATTAAAACAATTTTCTTATGTATTAAATGAGTTGTGCAATAAAGAAGCGATGGTTGCTTACGAAGGTTCTGAAGAAGGAAGAAGTATGCCTGATGAAATATTAATTCATGAGCTTGCAGCAAGACACTTTAGTGCATTAAATTTTGTAAGACTTGATAAAGATTTGTTCCGCTTGTCCGCATGGGTAAAAGCGCAGAGATCGCCGATGCTTATTGCCGGCAGTTATGGAAGAGCCGGTTTCTCTGAAGTTTTTAAAAAGAGCTTTGTTGATAATATTTTGAAGGAACATAAGCTTCCTGTTTTTATTGCACATAAATAAACAATAAATAGTTTATTAAAATTTACCGTATCAACGCCACTTGTAATCAACTTCTAAAATCATTCTTTACGCAGTTATTAATTTACTGTATGCGCATCATTCCAATTTGCGTTGTTTGCACACTGTGTGCTTCATGTTCAAGACAAAACATTATTCATCCGCAGCGAAAAGACATTGTTGAAACAGTTTATGCTTCAGGAAATATAATATCAGACAGCGAATACAATTTATATGCACTTACAAGCGGGACGATCATTAAAAAGCTGGTGAAAGATGGTGATATTGTTACGAAAAACCAGGTGCTGTACATTGTAAAAAATGATGCTTCTGCATCCAGGCTTCAAACTGCACAAACAAACCTGGAAATCGCGCAAAACAATCTTTCAGAGCGTTCGAGTGTCATCAATGATCTGAAACTTTCTTTGCAAAACGCACAGGCAAAATTGACAAATGATTCATCTAATTATTTGCATTTAAAAAATTTATGGGATGAAAACATCGGCACAAAAAATAATTTGGATGCGGCTTACACACAATATATCATTTCAAAAAATGAATTACAATCAGCACATGAAAAATATAATTCAGCTTTAAATGATCTTACACTGAGCTTACATACTGCACAAAGTCAGTTAGCTGATGCGCAAAACGATTTCAGCAACTATTATATACGCAGCCAATCAAACGGAACGGTTTTTCAAACCTATAAAGAAGACGGAGAAAATATTAAGCCTAATGATGTAGTTGCAATAATCGGCAAAACTGCGCAGCGAATAATAAAACTTGCCGTTGACCAGGAAGATATTGATAAAATAAAAACCGGTCAGCAGGTTTTATTAAAAACAGATATTACAGGGGAGAAAATTTATCATGCGACGATTACACGATTATATCCATTAATGAATGAAGCTGACCAAACTTTTCGCGTTGATGCCGTATTTTCAGACACAACACAACAGCCGTTTATACACAGTTCTGTTGAAGCAAACATCATCATACAAAAGAAAAATAATGCGCTTGTAATTCCGCGTACTGCAATGATTGCAGATGATAGTGTGCAGATAAAACAAAATGGGAAAACAAAAACAATCGCAGTTCAAACAGGCATCAGCACTTTAGATGAAACAGAAATTGTAAAAGGTTTGGATGAATCATCTGAGGTAATTCTTTCCAATCAATAGAATTTCATGAACGTAAACTTCAGCATATCAAAAAAACAAATGCTCTCAAGAAAAAAGCAAACCATTGTTGCTATTCTTGGCGTAACGTTTGGCATCGCGATGTTTATACTGATGATAAGTTTTATGCAGGGCGTTAATAAGTTTATTGATGACACTATGCTTGCTGCAACGCCGGATATTCATATTTATAATGATGTTAAAACAGATTATACGCATTCCATTGCCGGCGATTATTATAGAGATTCAAACAAGTTAGTTGCCGTATATCATCCAAAGCCAAAAAATATTGCACTCAACATAAAAAACGCAGATGGAATTATTGCTGATATAAAAAAGGATAATGCCATAGCCGCAGTTTCGCCACTGCTTAGTTCGCAGGTTTTTTATAATAACGGACCGGTACAAATAAACGGCTATATCGACGGCGTGAACATAATTGAAGAAACAAAACTCTACAATCTGACCAGCAAAATGATTGAAGGCGAAACAAAAAACCTGTTAACTACCAACAATGGAATTTTAATGGGCAAAGGACTTGCAAAAAAATTGAATATGCGTTTGGGTGATCTTGTTTCATTGGCAACACCAACGGGCAGCACTATGCGTTTTCGTTTGGTTGGAATTTTTCAAATAGGAATGGGTACTGTTGATAATGTAAAAAGTTATGTAAATGTTTCAAGTGTTCAGCAACTGCTGAACAAAGACCGCAGCTACATTACGGACATCAACATAAAACTAAAAGACAATAAAAATTCCACGCACGTAGCAGCGATGATGTATCGGAAATATGGTTATAAAGCAGATGATTGGCAAACAGCGAATGCAGCTGCAATGGCAGGCAGTACCAGCCGCACAGCGCTAACGTATGTTGTAAGCTTTACGTTGC
>DASZUY010000204.1:0-3918 GCA_035547495.1 Parafilimonas sp.
CGTTAATTAAATGCACAATGGTGCCGGATAACGCCATTATTGCTAACACAAAATGCGAAGTTGCTGTTGCCACATGTGCAGGAAAATCGAGCAAACTTATTAAGGCCGGCACATGAATAATGCCGCCGCCAATACCTAAAAAGCTCGATAAAAATCCAACAAAAAAACTTAGTATAATGCCTGTGCGAATGTTGAATGAATACGTATAACGATGACCAAACTTATCGGTAAAATCTCTGTGTGTAGTTATCTTTCCTCTTGTATGGCTCGCATAAGCGCCTTCACCCGGTTTAATAAATAAGAACAACGCAATTATTACCAGCACGCAGCCAAGTATGAAATCAAAAACATGCCGCGGAATATAGCCCGTTAAAATTGCGCCGATGATAGAGCCGGGCAATGTTGCCAAACCAAATGCAATTGCAGATTTGTAATCTACGCGCTTCATTCTGCTGTAAGCAACAGAACCTGATGTAGCATTTAAAAACACGATGGCAAGGGAAATTGAAGTGATGAGGCTTGGTTGCATATCCGGATACATTAATGCAAGTATGGGCACTAAAATAAAACCACCACCTGCACCAATGAGTGTTCCAAATGCGCCAACTAAAAAACCTAAGATCAATAATTCAACTGCTGATGGTGCCATGCAGACAATATAGAAATAAATATACCAATGTGAATCAATTCGACTTTATTAAATTATTGTTTGCTGTTTCGTAAAGACGCGTGTCCTGAAAAAAAGATGCAGCCGTTTGATGTTTGCCAGTTGTAATGATGAAGCGTTTTTATATTCCAGTTAGCCGGCATCCTATTTCAGTACTTTAAAAAACTTAATTATGGATTTTGGTTTGGTGCGCATCTTATTTAAAAATTGGTATGCGTTTTCTCATGCTGCTTATGGTTCCATTATTATCATCTTCAACAGTAACAACTCATTTGCCGGGAGATGAATTATCCAGAATAGAAATATATTCGGCAGCAGCACGGCAGTATTGCGTAACGCATCATTTCAACAGCAATTATTTCTTTTTTGCAGACATGCATTTGCATAGCGGCAAGAATCGTTTTTTTATTATCAATATGCAGAACGATTCTATTATTGATGCAGGGCTTGTTGCACACGGTTCTTGCGGACCATTCTTTTCCGCTACAGCCATATTTTCAAATGAACCGGGTTGTGCGTGCAGTTATTACGGCAGGTTTAAAGTAGCCGGTAAATATGCGGGGAGGTTTGGTAACGCTTACAAACTTTACGGACTGGATAGTTCTAACTCGAATGCATATAAACGCAATATTGTTCTGCACAGTTATTATGAAATGCCTGATAATGAAATTTATCCCGGACATGTTTGTAATAGCCAGGGCTGCCCAATGGTTTCTAAAAATTTTCTTAAGCGACTTTCCTCTTACATTGACGCATCTAAAAAACCAATACTGCTTTGGATTGTAAATTGAGTTGCGTGTTGATTTATTTTGAAGGCTTAATAATGCAATATAAAATAAATGCTACCGTACCTCATGCACAACTTCTGCGTGCTGCAAACAGGGATTGGGCATCAGGTGTTTTAAGTTGATGTTATTTGAATTAACTATAAACTTTCTGAGAGCAGATTCCCGCCTACGCGGGAAAGACGGGGGTGAGTGGTTGAGTGGCTTTCCCGCGTTGCAAACGAAAGGCGTAAAGCGCGACACAGTTTGATAGATAATCAACCGATGAAGCTGTCTCAGATCTTCTCTAAATAATATTTATTTGTAACATAACAGGTGTTGAGTATTTTTGGTAAAACTTCTTTATGAACAACGTGCTTGCAGCAACAATCATAGTTTTTCTATTGCTGCTTTTTCACCATCACCAACCATCGGGTCCCGGAAGTCCTGGTGATCCTGGCGGCGATCCGGATGGATTGATAAAAACAGAAATAAATAAATAATTCATTTTTTAATTTTAAGAAAGACCTGCAGTGTTTTGAAAGCCTGGCAGGTCTTTTTCCTGTTGTATATTTGCAGATTATTTTAATCTTTAAATAACTCCCTTTAGGGTGTGGCGTATGAGCAGTAAAGGAAAAGTTTTAGTGGCGATGAGCGGTGGTATTGATAGTACCGTTACGGCGCTGATGCTGCATAACGAAGGTTATGAAGTGGTGGGTATTACCATGAAGACCTGGGATTATGCGAGCAGTGGCAGCAGCAGTAAGGAAACGGGTTGTTGTAACCTTGATAGTTTTAATGATGCCCGTGCTGCAGCAGTGCAAAATGGTTTCCCGCATTTTATTTTAGATATACGCGAAGAGTTTGGCGATTTTGTGATTGAGAATTTTGTAGAAGAATATATTGCGGGGAGAACGCCAAATCCATGTGTGATGTGCAACACGCATATCAAGTGGCGTGCTTTATTAAAACGCGCCGATGCATTGAACTGTGATTTTATTGCAACCGGTCATTATGCAAATATTCACCAGCATACCAACGGAAGATATTACATCAGCAAAGGTTTGGATGAAACAAAAGACCAGAGTTATGTGTTGTGGGGCTTGCAACAGGATCTGTTAAGCAGAACTATTTTGCCGTTGGGTAAATATCGCAAAACAGCAATACGGCAAATGGCTTTGGATTTTGGTTATCCTGAACTCGCCAAAAAAAGTGAGAGCTATGAAATTTGTTTTGTTCCGGATAATGATTATCGCGGCTTTTTGAAACATCGTGTTGCAGGTTTGGAAGAACAGGTAAGCGGCGGCTGGTTCGTTGATAAGCATGGTTTGAAATTAGGAGAACATAAAGGTTATCCTTTTTATACAATTGGTCAGCGCAAAGGTTTGGATATTGCGTTGGGCAAGCCTGTTTATGTTACTGCAATTGAACCATCAACCAATACGGTTGTGTTGGGTGATGAAGAAGATCTGCAGCAAAGTGAAATGATGGTTACAAAAATGAATTGGTTAAAGTATGATGGCGTTGAAGATGGCATGGAAGCGTTTACAAAAATCCGCTATAAAGATAAAGGTGCACTCAGTAATTTATATAATGCTGATGGCGGCATTCGTGTTCGTTTTTATGATCATGTAAAAAGTATTGCACCTGGTCAGAGTGCTGTATTTTATGAAGGTGATGATGTGATTGGGGGAGGAGTGATACAAAGAAGTTATAAGTGATAAGTTATGAGTTATAAGTTGAAGAAAATATCTTCATCTTAAAATAAAATAGAGCTTTACAATCCTAATAACTCTATTGCGGTTTGTGCGGCGATCTGGCTGGCATCTTTTTTATTATAACCTTTTCCTTCCGATAAAATTCTTCCGTCGAGCTTTACAGCAATCGTAAAAATTCTGCGGCTGCCTTCCATTTTTTCATCAACCGTTTCAAACTCGAGCGCTTTTGCATTTTTGCTGGCCCAGCCAATTAAACGGTTTTTTAAATTGATGTCTATTTGCTCAAGATCATCAACAAACAAATGCGGTAAAATTATTCTTTGCAAAACCCATTGTTGTGTGCGTTTGTATCCTTTATCAAGATAAACAGCGCCTACCAATGCTTCGAGTGTGTTACCAAAAATCTGACTGGCTTTAAGAAAATTATCGAATTTGTTATAGATAGTGATTTTTTTAAGACCCATTTTTAAAGCAATGTCGTTTAACTGCTGACGATTCACCATCTTGCTTCTCATCTCCGTTAAAAAACCTTCGCCTTTGTATGGATAGCGCTTGAAAAGATAATCGGCAACAATGGCGCTTAATATTGCGTCGCCAAGGTATTCAAGTCTTTCATTGTTTTCGGAAGCGCCTTCTTTTATTGAACGATGACTAAGTGCGGTATAATATAAAGAGTACCTGCCGGGCTTTATTCCCAGCACATTGTTAAGTTGTTTTTCAAACTCAATTACTTTTTTCGGTTTAATTAATCTGGCTAACAATGACGTTA
>DASZUY010000205.1:0-7487 GCA_035547495.1 Parafilimonas sp.
TAACATCACTGAAAGATTTGCCATCCGACAAAATTTTAACGGCGTATATAAAAGAAGCGGCAAAGCTGAATGAAGACAATGTAAAACTTCCTGCAAGAAAAAAAGCAGCTGTGGCAGAATTAGAAATGCCAGTTGATTTTGCAGCCGCATTGAAAAGAAATAAAAAAGCAAATACTGTTTTTGAAAATTTTACTCCCGGTAAAAAGAAAGAATATATTGAATGGATAACTGAAGCAAAAACAGCGGACACAAAAAACAAACGCGTTGAAACCGCCGTTGAATGGATTGCAGAAGGCAAAAGCCGCAATTGGAAATACCAGCGCTAAACTTATAACTACAGTCGCTTATCAAATTGGTTTTAAAGCAACGTTTTCTGATTGCACGATCGTAAATTTTTTCTTTTTCTTCAGGAAGAAAGATTCGTAATACTTATAAGAAATAAAAGCAACTATACAAGTAATAATCAAATTTGTAAGTGGATAGAGAACATCATAAATAAGATGCGACCCTGGGTAGTTTAAAAATTTTCTGAAAGCGAACATCACAATTTGGCAAACCGCAATGTGATAAATATAAATTCCGTACGAAATTTTTCCTAAGTCTTTTATTAATGGATATTCAAAATTTATAATTGAGTTTTTCAACACTGAAGATAAAATCACATATCCAAAGCAAACAATGGCTATATAATGATCGAAGATTATTAAAGCTGCACCTGTTAATCTCACAATGGAAAATAAATACACGACTGATAGAATGATCATTATTATCTGCACAGCAGGATGAAAAATCTTTTTAAACAGGTTATTATATTTTTCTCTGTCTCTATATAAAAGTGCCATAAATAAACCTGTAGAGAAAAGGTCGAATTTATCAAAGATCATCAGGCGGTTTGTATCATATGCATTGCGTCCGCCATTTACATCTGACATTGGCCAATGCAAATAATAATGACAATAAACAATTACAATAATGCGAACAAGCGCACTAATAACAAACATTGTTAGAATAAGCTTTTTTGCGTTTTTAAGAAACTTATCTACAAGAAATGGCCATATAAGATAAAATTGTTCTTCAATGCAAACAGACCAGCTTACTTCAAAAATGTTACTGTTATAATCAGCAAAAGCTAATTGATAATTCACAGAAAATAAAAGCAGGAAAACTAAATCAATAACAATTTCTGATAACGAATTACTTCCACCCATTCCCAACCAATTTGTAACAAACGGAGCAACGAAAATGAGCACCAACCCATAACCCATGTATAATGGCCAAATGCGTAAAATTCTCCTGATATAAAAGTTTTTATAGTTGATTTTTCCGGTTGATTTTTTTTCAGTCAATAACAAATAGCTGATTAAAAAACCGCTGAGGATAAAAAATATATTCACACCCATTGTACCCGCCATGCTGAAGAATAAATCAAACACACTGGTAGCTGCTTTGTCGCCGAAATAATGAGCTTTAAATCCGAAAGAATGTTGAAGTAATACAAGAGAAGCGGCAATAAAGCGAATGCCATCGAGGTTCTTAAAATAAACATGTGGTTTTTTTGATTCAGACTTCAACGTCGTTTCTTCTTTAGTCAGCGTTTCGCGAGCCGAGGGCGAGTTTTTCATTTATAATGAATGTTTGGTCTGATTATTTTTTCAAAAATACGAATAAGTGAAGTTTTGATATTCTGCACCGAATCTCATCTTTATAAAACCTTTTTTGTTTGCAACACATAAAAGAAATTAGATATTGGAACGAAATACAACTTCGAAATAAACGCTTTGGCATATTATTTTATTTCATTTGATATGCCTCAAAAATCAGTAAATAAAAAAAGGGTGATTCACAACACTGCGATAACTGAGATATTGCAAAACGCTATACAATCTCCGTTTCCAAAAAATATTGCGCCGATGCTTGCAACGCTTGTCGATAAACCTTTTGATGAAGCCGGTTGGTTATATGAAGTTAAGTGGGACGGTTATCGCGCACTGGCTTATCTTAACGAAGGTGAAGTGGATGTTTGCTCAAGAAATAATAAATCATTCAATGAAAAATTTTATCCTGTTTATAATGCTTTACAGCAATGGAAAATAAATGTGGTTTTAGACGGAGAAATAATTGTTATAAATGAAAAAGGTATTTCAGATTTTGAAGATTTACAACACTGGCGCAGTGAAGCAGATGGCGAATTAATTTTTTATGTGTTTGATATTTTATGGTATGATGGTTATGATTTGATGCATCTTCCGCTTATTGAACGTAAACAAATCTTACAGGCTGTCATTCCGCAATCGAACATTATTCGAATTAGTGAAAGTTTTGAAACCGGTGCAACAGAATTTTTTGAAGTGGCAAAACAAATGCATCTTGAAGGCATCATCGCTAAAAGAGAAAACAGTATTTATAAAGCTGGATTTCGCACAAAAGAATGGCTGAAAATAAAAACCCAGCAACGGCAGGAAATGGTAATTGGCGGTTATACGAAAAACGAAAACACTTCCCGGCAGTTTAGTGCTTTGCTAATGGGTGTGTATGATGACAATGGTGATTTTAATTTTGTTACACCTGTTGGTACAGGTTTCTCAAATAAATTTCAAACTGAATTACTTGAAAAATTTAAGCCGCTTATTGTAAAGAAATGTCCGTTTAAAACGGTGCCTGATTATAATAAGCCTTCGCGTTTCAGACCAAGTCCACCAAAGGCAACTGTAACATGGGTAAAACCGAAATTAATTGCCGAAATTAGTTTTGCAGAACAAACTAAAGATGGTGCTATTCGTCATCCGTCGTTTGAGGGTTTGCGGGAAGATAAAGATGCGAAGGATGTAAAAAGAGAAAAAGAAAAACACACCGAAGATGTTGTATTAACTGAAACAAAAAACAATGCAATTGTGACAAACAAAAAAACATCATCCCAACAAAAAGCAATCAAAAAAGTGATTTCAAATACAAACGAAAAAACTGAATCGGCTTTACAAAAAAGACTTTTTAAAGCGCCAGCTGTAGCCGAGAGAAAAACGTTGTTAAATCCAAAAGATAAATCGCAAACAAGAACAATCAACGGGCACGATATTACATTCAACAACGTAAATAAAATTTATTATCCTGCATTTAGTGGTAAGCCTGCGGTTACAAAAAGAGATGTTATAAATTATTATTACCAGGTTGCTCCGTACATTTTGCCTTACATGAAAGACCGGCCGCAAACATTAATTCGGTATCCGAACGGAATTAACGGTGAAAGTTTTTATCAAAAAGATGTAACAGGTAAAGTTCCTGATTGGATAAAATTATTTCCTTATTCAAGTGATAAAGGCGGCGACAGAAATTTTCTTGTGTGCACGAATGAAGCAAGTTTATTATTGATTGCATCAATGGGTGGACTTGAAATGCATCCATGGAGCAGTCGTGTGCAAAAGCCCGATAATCCTGATTGGTGCATTATAGATCTCGATCCTGATAAAAATGATTTTAACCAGGTGATTGAAACGGCGCTTGTAACGAAACAAGTTTTGGATGCAGTTGATATTCCAAATTATTGTAAAACATCCGGCAGCACCGGCTTGCATATTTTTATTCCGTTAGGTGCAAAATATATTTATGAAGAGAGTAAAGAATTTGCAAGAGTGCTCGTAAAAATCATTCATCAGCAAATACCAAAGTTTACAAGCATTGAACGTTTAACTGAAAAAAGAAAAGGATGTATTTATCTCGATTTTTTACAAAACCGTCCGCAGGCAACATTGGCTGCTCCATATTCTTTGCGACCAAAACCCGGAGCATCTGTAAGTATGCCATTGCATTGGGACGAAGTAAAGAAAGGATTAAAAATTCAGCAGTTCAACATATTTAATGCAATTGATAAAATAAAGGAACAAGGAGATATTTTTAAAGATGTGCTTGGCAAAGGCATAAACATGAAACAGTCGTTGAAAAAAATAAAATCTGTTTTTGGCTTTGAATAAAATGCCATTGAAAAATTTAAATGGCACTCTCACTTTTTTCTAATGTTTCGGCGGTGCAGGTCTTGCAGAATCTCTTTGCTGCATCATGCCTGTATCTTTCATCATGTTATTACGTGCGGTATCTTTCCATGTATTCGGCGCTGTGTCAAGCATCGGTCTTGGAGCCGTATCTTTTATTACACTATTACTAAAAAAATGTTGGTGCTTATTTGTATTTGTTGAAGTAGCTAATGCTACTGATGACACTGCCACGCAGCATATAAAAAATATCTTTTTCATGGTTAAAGATTTAAAGGTTTAAATACTATACATCTATTAACCCAATCACTGTGCCACGATATTCAAAATGTTATAACTGCTTCGATATTGAAGTATCAATCTGCCGCTTCCAGTTTGAAAGAATTGTTGTATTATACATCAATTGCAAAACGCCTTCTTTAATTTCATAACGGTTTGTCTTGATAAGATTTTCAAGAAAAGCTTTTTCATTATAACCGGGGCAAGCCATTTTTGTTGAGATCATATTACGGCTAAAACTTAACGTGGTGCCTTTGATCATAAAACTTCCGCCAAAAGAATTACAACCCGTATTTCCACTAACCCTGTTTGTTTTAAGGTCAAATTTTAAGGTTGGAATTTTACCTGCTGCTGTATCAGACGGAAGTACAGGTTGTAAATACCATTCGCCTTGCAGCGTTACGTTTTTTGAAGCATCGTTACCAGATGGAACTGTATCCGTTTTTACGATTGTGCTATCACTATTTACCAACGGAATATTATTACCGTTATAACAAGTTAAAATAGATGCAAACATGCATGAAAAAAGAAACTGTTTCATGCAAAATAATTTTCAATTACCCTGCCACAACAACACAGTGATGCAAAAAAAAGTTTAAGAAATTTTTCAGCGTAAATTTTTAACTATGAGTTTGATTTGCCTGCTTTTTTAAGCAATCGTTTAACTCTTACAGATAATTCACCGGGCTTAACAGGCTTGGTTAAAAAATCATCAGCCCCTAAATTAAATGCTTCAATAACGGTATCTTCTTCATCGAGCGCAGAAAGAACAAGAATAGGAATATTGTTGTATGAGGAACGAATAAAACCAATGAACTCTAAACCGGAAGTATGCGGCATTATAATATCTGTAACCACAAGATCAGGGGCATCTTTTTCAAAAGCAACCATAGCTTCTCTGCCATTGGTTGCAGTGTTTACATTATAGCCTTCTTTTTTTAGCTGGTATTTAATGGAAGCCATCATCATGGCATCATCTTCAGCTATCAATATTTTCATGCGGACGCGTTGGTTTTTTGATCGAATGTAAATTGCTGTAAAATTCTCATTACAAAAAAGATACGGGCAAAAATTTTACGGCGAATTTTATACAACGATGATTAATAAAAAAAGTACATGAAATTAATGTTTATATCAAAAAAATAAAAACTAATTATCGACATCTTAAATATTATGAATTATTTGGGTTTTTTAAATAAGCATATAAATTGAATTCGTTTATTTTGCCGCCTCTAAAAGAGAATATAAACTGCAGATGAAAAAAATTTTTCTGTTCTTTTCAGCAATTGCAATTGCATTTATTGCAAAGTCTCAAACCATAGACACTACTCAAAATATTATATCATCTTCAACACCCAAAAAAAATTGGAACAAGCTTGATCTTAGCACACGTGCTAATGATCATTTCATGGTTCAATATGGTGCTGATGGCTGGCCTAATTTGCCGGATAGTATAAACACTTCGGGTTTTTCAAGGCATTTTAATGCTTATATAATGATTGATAAACCATTTAGGTCAAGTCCTAAATTTAGTATTGGCTTTGGTATTGGTATTGGAAGCAGCAACATATTTTTTTCAAACACTTATATCGATCTGAAATCCCTGACAACTACCTTACCGTTTAGAAATGTTTCTCAAGCTGATCATTTCAATAAATATAAATTAACTACAACTTATCTTGAAGTGCCGCTTGAATTAAGGTTTGTAACAAATCCTGCCCAGCCTGATAAAGGTTTTAAAGTTGCATTAGGTATTAAAGGAGGATTACTTCTTTCAGCACATACAAAAGGGAAAAACTATATCGACTCTTCCGGCAAAGCTGTGTATGATCCGAAATATATTTCTAAAGAGTATGATAAAAGATTTATCAACTCTACGCGCGTTGCACTTACAGCACGTGTTGGTTATGGACATATTTCATTGGATGGTTCATATCAGGTATCAAGCTTTTTAAAAGCAGGCACAGGACCAACAATTAATCCATATTCTATTGGATTAACACTAAGCGGTCTTTAATTTTCATTTGTTTTTCCTGAAAAATTTTTCATCGGTTTATTTTTGCAAAAAATAAGTTTTGATCGATCTAAAGCAAAGACTAAATAAAGCAGAAAAAGCCGTACTCGTTGGTGTTATAAATAAAACCCAAACCGAACAGGAAATCCAGGAAAATCTTGATGAACTTTCTTTTCTTGCTGAAACTGCAGGAGCGGAAACATTAAAAAGATTTTTTCAAAAGTTACCGCATCCCGATAGCCGCACGTATGTTGGCAAAGGAAAACTTGAAGAAATAAAAAATTATCTCTCCACGCATAATGCTGACGTAATAATTTTTGATGATGAACTAAATGGTTCGCAAATCACAAACATTGAAAAAGCATTAGATGTAAAGGCAATCGATCGCAGCGATTTAATTCTTGACATATTTGCAAGCCGTGCTAAAACAGCAAGAGCAAAAGCACAGGTAGAGCTTGCGCAATATCAATATATCTTACCACGATTGCGCGGCATGTGGAAACACCTTGAGAGATTGGGCGGTGGTATTGGTACACGCGGACCTGGTGAAACAGAAATTGAAACTGACCGCCGTATAGTGAGAGATAAAATTTCTTTACTGAAAAAAAGACTGCGTGAAATTGAAAAGCAATCTTTCATTCAAAGAAAAGATCGCGGAGAGTTCATTCGTGTGTCGCTTGTTGGTTATACAAATGTGGGCAAAAGCACCATCATGAATTTATTGAGTAAAAGTGATGTGTTTGCCGAGAATAAATTATTTGCTACGCTTGATACCACAACGCGTAAAGTTGTTTTTGAGAATACGCCGTTTTTGTTGAGCGACACAGTTGGGTTTATTCGCAAGCTGCCGCATCATCTTATTGAGAGTTTTAAAAGCACATTAGATGAAGTGCGCGAAGCAGACGTTTTAATTCATGTGGTTGATATTTCGCATCCGAAATATGAGGAGCAAATAAATACGGTAAATAAAACTTTGCAGGAGTTGAATGCTTTTGAGAAACCAACGCTTACTGTTTTTAATAAAATTGATATGTATGAAGCCAACACATTTGATGATTGGCTGGATGATGATACAAAAAAACAAATGCTGATTGATCTTGAAGAAAGATGGCAAAGGGCTACGAATAATAATGCTGTTTTTGTTTCAGCAACAGAGAAAAAAAATATTGACGCGTTGCGAAAAATTATTCTTGATAAAGTGAGAGAGCTGT
>DASZUY010000206.1:0-21439 GCA_035547495.1 Parafilimonas sp.
GCAATGGTGAAAGGTTATTGCGCAAAGACCTGTCATTAAAATCTTTCAATACACCAACAACAGGGCATTTTATCAGCCCACCCATTATGCTTATTTCTTTGCCAAGTATATCTTCCGGTTTTTTAAGTCCTAAGCTTTTTACGAACGATTCATTCACTAAAAATTCTTTTGTCCATCCAGACGGTTGCAAGTTTCTTCCGGCTACCAATTGTAATTTATATGTCGGCACATAGTCATCATCAGCGAATTTGGTGATAGCCTGGAAATCTGCATCCTTTATTGCATAATCAAATTTGAATGCGGTAAACATATTGTTATCGTCTTCTATCGGTGAGTTGGAATTAAAGCTTACTGACTTCACACCGTTTGACAATAACTGCTGCCTTAAATACTCTGTGAGCTTTTCGCCGGTACTATCCGGGCGAAAAGGAACATTTACAATTGCATCTTTATCGAAACCCAACGGTTGATCCATAAAATAATTCATTTGCTGTACAATAACGAGCGTTCCGATGATGAGTGCCTGTGCGATGATAAATTGAAATACAACCAATCCTCTTCTTAATGAAATTCCTTTTGAAGTATTTACCGTGTGTTTACTCTTCAACGCATTGACAGGATTGAAACGTGATAAAACAATAGAAGGATAAAAACCGGCAAGTGCTGTTACAACAATTGTTACTGTTACAAGAAATAAAATAATTGAAGGATTGCCAAGTATATTGAATGAAAGCGATAGTTCTAAAAGTTTATTTACGTAAGGCAATGCAAACATTGTAATAAGCGTTGCAAGTATTACGGACATTATAACTATCAAAAATGTTTCAACAATGAATTGCATTTGCAACCGGAATTTATTACTCCCTAAAACTTTTCTTATGCCAACTTCTTTTGCACGATTAACAGCTTGCGCAGTAGAAAGGTTAATAAAGTTTACGCAGGCAATTAACAATATGAATGCAGCAATCAGCCACAATACATTTATCAGTTCATGGCTGATTGTTTTATTACTGTAATTGCCTGCTTGTGCATCGTAATGAACTGCACTTATTGGTTGTAAAATATAATCATCCTTATTATCGGCGGTTGCCATGTTTTGCGCAAATGCGCTTAATTGTTGATTGAAATTGTTTGCAGAAATATTTGGCGGCAACAAAACGTAACAACTAAAATCTGGTGCTGATGAATTCCATTCAGGTTGTGCAAATCCGTATTTCGCATCGCCTGTAAAATCTGTTCCGTAAGCAACTACCAGTTTCAACTGAAAATCTGTGTTTGCCGGTATGGTTGCAAGAATCCCTGAAACTTTTAGTGCTATTGCAGGAAATTGAAATAATCCCGCACCAATGCTATAATATCCCGTTATTTTAATGGTTTTACCCATTGCGTTTTTCCAATCACCGAAATAAGTTTCTGCAATCTCTTTTGTTAGCAATACATTGTTCGGATCTTTTAAGGATTCGTATGAACCTGCGAGCAGGGGAAAATCAAACATTTTAAAAAATGATGGCGATGTATAAAATACACCGCTTTGCTCTTTAAAATTTTTTACAGGCGTTCCGTTATCGTCGATCACTTGCAACTCGTCATTGTGACTTGCATAAACAGGAGCCACTTGTTCAAGCTGAGGAAAAGTTGTTTTCAAATTTGCAGGCATTTGAAAAGGAACATTTTTCGCGTAAGTAATATTCCCTGCATCTGCATGATGTGATTCGGTCAGCACACGATAAATGCGATCTTTCTTTGAATGAAAAGTATCGTAGCTTGTTTGATATTGTATAATGATAAAGATCATCATACAAACAGCAATACCAACTGCTAAGCCTGCAATGTTGATAATAGTGTAATTCCTGTTGCGGGTTAAACTTCTGAATGCGGTTTTGAAATAATTTTTAAACATGAAAGTTTATTTCTGATTTATTAATTCACGATTAACGTTTGACGATTCACGTTTATCATTCTGTTCTTAAACTCTTCACCGGGTTACCCGTTGCTGCCCTGATTGTATTTAAACTCACAACGATCAATGTTAACAGGAACATCGAAATGCCAACAATAATGAACAGCAAAAAATGAATGCTGATGCGATAATTATATTTTTCCAGCCAGTTACTCATTAACCAATAAGTAAGCGGAACAGCAATTACAAACGCAATTACAACCAGCTTTAAAAATTCCTTTGATATCAGCATCAGCAATTGCTGAACACTTGCGCCAAGCACTTTGCGCACACCAATTTCACGGAAACGTTTTTCAATAGTGAATGATGCTAATCCTGCTAAACCAAGACAACAAATAAATATGGCAAGTGCAGAAAAAATATTCGTGAGCTTGCCAATCAATTCTTCGGTTAAAAATTTCTTTTCAAATTCCTGGTCAACAAACTGGTATTCAAAAGGCACAGATGGATTATATTTTTTAAATATAGTTTCTAAAACTGCAATTGCTTTTTGTGCAGGAACACCTGCTTTAATGCGCATCGTGTTTGTGCTAAAAATACCTGGATCGAAAACCATTAACATCGGATACGGTGGTTCGTAAGGAGAGTTCATGATCACATTATCTGTTACGCCGATTACAGTGTAGTTTTTCCCGTAATGCATTTGCATGCCGATGGGATGTTTCAGTTTCATTGCATCAACGGCAGCTTTGTTTAACATCATAGAAGTTGAATCTGCAGGTGTTCCTGTAAAATCGTGCCCCTGTAATAATTTAACGCCGATCGTTTTTGCAAAATCAACATCTACACCCAATCCACCCATAATGATTTGTGCATTTGCAGGTTTGCCATCATAATCAGGCGCACCGGTATTCCACCAAACTTCTGTAATAGGTGATGATGTTCTCGTAACGTTTGTAATAACACCTGATGCAAGCAAATCGTGTTTTATTACAGCAAAGTTTTTATCAGTATCAGGTGTTGAAGGAATCATCACAAGACCGTTTGGATTATAACCCATATCACGATCTTTTACATGCTGTATTTGCTGGTAAACAATGATGGTTGCCGATATTAATAAAATAGAAATTACAAATTGAGATGTCACCAATATATGTCTTGGCAATATTGTTTTTTTGCCTGAAACAGTTGTTCCTTTTAAAACTTTTACAGGATTAAATGAAGAAAGATATAACGCAGGATAACTGCCCGCAACAAACGCGGTAAACAAAATAATACTTAGCGCCATCACCCAGAATAAAGGTTGCATTATGTTTAATGAAAGATGTTTATCTACCATTAAATTAAACGATGGCAGCAACAAAGCAACTGTGATGATGGCAAGAATAAAAGCGATGAACGTTAGAATGAACGATTCAAAAAAGAATTGCGTTATTAATTGTTTTTTATTTGAACCAAGCGTCTTTCTGATACCAACTTCTTTTGCACGTTTCTCACTTCTTGCAGTAGAAAGGTTCATGAAGTTGATGCACGCAATCAGTAAAATAATAATTGCTATTACAGAAAATAAACGAACATACTCAATCATGCCGCCGGTATTTTTACCGTTCTCAAAATCGCTGTACAAATGCCAGTGATTCATCGGGAAAACAAAATAGGTGCTGATCGCATCATGACCGTGTGATTTTTTTATTTTAGTAATGTTCTTGTTTAATAAAGCTGTATCAGCGCCGGGCACTGTTTGTATAAATACATTCCACGATGAATTTATCCATTCATTCATCGCGTGTCTTGTATCGGAATCATCATAATTAAACGGTGTTATCCAGTCAAATTGAAAAGTAGAATTGTTTGGCGGGCGTTTAACTATCGCGGTAACTTTTACACTCCTGTTGTTATCAATCGTAAGCACTTTGTTAATAGGATCTGCGTTACCAAAAAATGCTTTCGCTGCATCATCTGTAAGCACAATTGAATTAGGATCTTTTAAAGCTGTGGCAGCGTTGCCTTTTACAAACTGCCACGAAAAAATATCAAAGAAATGATCACTCACCACATAACCATCTTTCTTTATTTTATTGTTGTTGTATGCAAGCACATTTTGCTGCTGATAGGTAGTAACAACGGCATGCTTTATTAACGGCGAACTATTCTCAAGTGCACTCGCAAACGGCATTGCCATACTTCTGTCAGTAAAGATTTGGTTATTAAAATTACGGTTAGCAATAACCTGGTAAATATTATCATAGTTCTTTTGAAACTTGTCATATGTAAGTTCATCATATACCCACAACAAAATAAAAATGGTACATGAAATACCAATCGTTAAACCAAGAATATTGGTGATAGAAAATCCTTTATTTCTAAAAAGATTGCGCCATGCTGTTTTGAAATAATTTTTAAACATTGACTACGATTTATATGATTGAACTTTAACCTGGTTTGTTTATTCACGTTGCCCCGAATCGTTCTTTTCGGCAGGCTTTCACGATTCACGTTTGACGATTCACGATTATTATTCCATTCTCAAACTCGTCACCGGATTTGAAATTGCCGCTTTTATCGATTGAATGCATACAGTAATTAAAGCAATACCGATCGCAAGTAATGCAGGTAATAAAAACATCCACCATTCAATTGAAATGCGGTAAGCAAAATCCTGCAGCCAACTGTTCATTGCAAACCATGCAACAGGAATTGCAATTACCGTTGCAATAGCAACTAACTGTACAAAACTTTTACCAAGCATTATTGTTATAGAAACAACTGATGCACCCAACACTTTTCTTATACCGATTTCTTTTACGCGTTGTGTTGTAGTGAAAATTACAAGCCCGAGTAAACCAAGACAAGCAATAACAAAGGCGAGTATGGTAAACACAAATGATAGTTGTTCCTGCTTTTGTTCGAAAGCATATTGCTTTGCAAAATTTTCATCAAGAAAATTAAAGTCGGCTGTATTGTTTGCATCGAATTTTGTGTAGGTGTTTTTAAGATAAGCTAATGCCTGCGCTGTTTTACCTTTTGCGAGTTTTACATACAGGTTGTCTTGTTCATTTACGGCGGGTGGCATCATCATCACCATTGGTTCAATTTTATGTTGTAATGATGCGACATGAAAATCTTTTACCACACCAACAATAATTCTGTGGCTCACATCAGCAGAAGGATTGGGTTGATACTGCATCTTCTTTCCGATCGCATTTTTATAACCAAGTTCTTTCATCAAAGTTTCATTAATAATTACCGCGCCGTATTTATCTGTTTGCATGTCTGCAGAAAAATTTCTGCCTTGCAGCAAATGAATGTTCATTGTTCTTAAAAAATCTTCATCAACATATAATTGCTTTGCCATTTGCGTTGATGTTTGCATAACGCCATTTCTTTCAAAAGAAAAATCATGTCCGCCTAAATCATTATTACCAATTGGATTTCCCGCAACGGCTACACCTTCAATCAAAGGATTTTGCAGCAAAGCATTTTTTAATGCGGGAATTTCACCGCGTACTTTCATATCATCAATATGAAAAGTAAGTACCTGCTCTTTATTAAAACCAAGATCTTTTGTATTTACAAATTGCATTTGTTTGTAAATAATAAATGAACCACTAATCAGAAATACTGCAATCACAAACTGGAACACAACAAGCGATTTTCGCAATAGAGAACTTGTGTGCATATTGCCTAACTGCCCTTTTAGTGAAGGAATCAATTTAAAATGCGAGAGAAATAATGCAGGATAACTTCCGCTGATAAAACCTGTAAGCAGCGCAAACAAAACAACAAATGCAATTGTGTTTATTAAACCAAATCGCCAGATGTTTAAATTTTTTCCTGCCAGTTGGTTAAAAGCAGGCAAACTTAATTGCACCAATAGACATGCAATAACTGCAGCAATAAAAGTAATGAGCATTGCTTCAGAAATAAACAAGCCGGCAAGATTACTGCGCGAAGAACCAATTACTTTTCTTATACCAATTTCTTTTACACGAATTGCGGAGCGTGCTGTTGATAAATTCATGTAATTAATTAAAGCGATCAGCAAAATCAAAATCCCGATCGCAATGAACATGTAAATGCGGCTGATGCTGCTGTTAGTGCTTAACTCATAATCCAAATTTGAATGCAGGTGAATTGAAGTTAGTGGCTGCAACTCCATGTGAAAATCTTTTACGCCCATATCTTTTGCAATTGTTTGCATACCAAAAGCATTCAATTTTTTTGAGAATGCATTTACATCAGTTCCTTTTTTAAGCAGGAGATAAGTATAGAGATAAAAATTTTGCCAGTTACTATTATCAAATGTGCCGAATGAACGAATACCGCTAAACTGCAGGTGAGAATTTTGCGGCATATCTTTTATAACACCCGTTATTTTGTTTGGCTCGTTATCAAAATATAATGTTTGATTGATTGCAGCAGATGCATCACCAAAAAATTTCTTTGCCAGGCTTTCTGTTATAACAACAGATTCCGGTTGCGCCAAAGCCGAAGATGCATCTCCAGATAAAAATGTATAATCAAATATTTTGAAGAACGCGTTATCAGAAAAACAAATGTCATTTTGTTTAATGATCTTATCTCCGGATTTTATTACACCGCCTCCTTCAACATCAATGCGTGTGGCATATTCTACTTCAGGAAAATTTGCTGTTAATGCAGGCACAAGCGGCGGCGAGGTTAATGGAAAATTCATGCTGCCACCATTCCAGTTTGCATGTTCTGCAACGCGATAAATTCTATTTGCATTTGTAAACGAGCGATCATAACTTAATTCATCACCAACATACAAAGCAATCAACCAGGTTGCTGCCAAACCAATTGCAATACCACCAATATTTATTAATGAATAAATTTTATTGCGTTTAATATTTCGCCAGGCGGTTTTAAAATAATTTTTAAACATAGAGAATGATTCTGATTGTTGATTGATTGAATATTACCAGTTAAACACAATTATAGTTAAACAAAAAACTTTCAATGGTTATGCCAATGCAAAAACCCTTTACACACAAGGACTTTACGAAAACAGGTTAAGTAAAAGTGTACGAAAGCGGACACTGTCTTGTGCGGGCACGAACAAGAAGCAAATAGGTTAGAAGCTCCTGTTGGGATCAGAATTTGTTTAGGAAGCTGAAGCTATTAGTGCGTAAGTTTTTTACCTCGAATGAATCGGGTTTCGTGTTGCTCATTCTGTACGCAGCGACTCAACAGGATTGCTTATCGCTGCCTTAATTGATTGAAAACTTACCGTTATCAACGCAATTGCGATGGCTAGTAATCCCGCAATAAAAAATATTACCCAGCTGATATTAATTCTGTAAGTATAATCCTGCAACCATTTGTTCATTGCATACCATGCCACAGGTGTTGCAATGACAATAGCAATGCAAACGAGTTTTATAAAATCAAACGATAATAGTTTTGTGATGTTGAATACAGTTGCGCCTAATACTTTGCGCACACCGATTTCTTTTGTTCTGCTTTCAGCTACATAAGCTGATAAACCAAACAAACCCAAACAAGAAATGAAAATAGATAAGAACGCAAATAATCCTGCCATTGTTTTTGTATGTTGTTCATCAGCAAATTTGTTTGCATATTCCTGGTCAACAAATTTGTAATCGAAAGGATAAGCGGGGTTATATTTTTCAAATATCGCTTCTGTTTTTGCAAGAGCATCTGAAGTTGATAATGATGGATTAAATTTTATATGCATCGCCGTAAACCAGGCACCTGGACCCATGATTATCGTTGGCGGAATTTCATCATAAGGCGAACCCTCAACATAATTTTTTACAACACCTATCACTTGCCAGTTTCTGTTTTCAAACGGGTTTGTTATTATTTGCCCAACAGGGTTTTTAAAACCCATCAGTTTTACAGCAGCTTCATTCAGCACAACAGAAAAACTATCTGAAGGATATTTATAAATATCAATGTCTCTTCCTTCAATCAAATGCATGCCGGTAGTTTTCACAAGGTCTGCATCCGAACTGTATAACGTAAGCGCTGTATTTGTATCTGCAGGCATTTCGTTTGCCCATCTTAATCCCCACGAATGTGCGCCGCCATCAGTTATTCCGCTCATGTTTTTTGTTACCGAAGATGCAATGCCTGAACTCATTAATTCCTGCTTAATTAAAGAGTAGTTTTTATCAATGTCACCAACAAAATCTACCTGCACCAAATTGTTATTTGAATAACCTTTGTCTCTGTCTTCAGCATATATAATTTGATTGCGGATTATTATAGTTGAAATGATAAGAATAACCGCAAACGTAAACTGAACAACCACTAAAATTTTTCTTGGCGATATAGCCGCGTTTGTTTTTTTGAATTGTTTTTTAAATATGCTTATTGGTTTAAAAGAGGAAAGATAGAACGCAGGATAACTGCCGGCCAATAAACTAGTAATAATGATAAATGCAAAAACAAAAAGCCAGAAATAAATGTTGTTGTATGGAATCGAAAGTTGTGTGTTGACAAGCGTATTAAAAGAAGGCAATGCAATTTGAACGATCACTAATGCGATGAAGCCGGCAATGCAAGCGGTTAAAAACGCTTCTATAATAAACTGGCCAATCAACAAACCTTTTCCCGCGCCGGCTACTTTGCGAATACCAACTTCCTTCGCACGTTTTTCACTTCTTGCCGTACTAAGGTTCATAAAGTTGATACATGCAATTAGTAAAATAAATGCTGCAACAATGGCAAACACACGCACCGTTTCAATTCGTCCGCCAACAGATTTTCCATTTTCAAACTTTGAATACAGATGCCATTTGCTTAATGGAAAAAGAAACTGCGTCCATACATCATTGTGACCTGTGTAGCGTTTAGTGATATCACTGATTTTTTTGTTCAGTGCTTCAACATTTGTATTTGGTTTTAATAATACAAACGTTGATGTATTATTACTCAGCCATCTTTCAGTTTCATTTGCATAACCATCGTTTTGTGTATTGCGGTAAGTCCATGGTAAAAGATAATCAAATTGAAAGCGCGTGTTAACTGGTGGATCTTTTATTACACCTGCTACAATAAAATTATCTGTGTTCTCTGTTTTTATAATCTTTCCAACGGGATCATCATTGCCAAATAATTTCTTTGCAAGATTTTGTGTGATAACAATATCATCTTTCGATTTCAAATCTGCATTCCCTTCAACTAACGGAAAACTAAACATGCGTAAGAAAGCGCTATCAACAATATAACCTTTTGGTGATATAAGGCTTTTATCATTCGCGGACAAAAGCCAGTTATTCAAATTCCATACGCGGGTGAAAGCATCAATCTCGGCATAGTTTTGCTTTAAGGCAGGACCAAGCGGCTGCGAGGTAGAATTAATTGCGTTTGGATGACCGTTGGCATTATTTGAAAGTCCATATACTTCATACAAATTATTTTTGTTTGTATGAAACTTGTCAAAGCTTATTTCATTTTGCAGCCACAATAAAATTAGTAGCGCACCTGCCATACCAATTGCTAAACCACCAATATTGATTACAGAAAAACTTTTCCCTGCAATTAAACTGCGCCATGCAGTTTTGAAATAATTTTTCAACATAGAATTTGATTTAGTAATTCATTTTTCACGATTGACGTTTGACGATTCACGTAATCATTCTGTTCGCAAACTCTTCACCGGGTTTGCAATCGCTGCTTTTATACTTTGATAGCTTATAGTAATTAACGCAATGCAAATGGTGATAACACCTGCAAATAAAAATATCATCCAGCTTATATTTATTTTATAAGCATAGTTCTGTAACCAACTGTTCATTGCATACCATGAAAGGGGAAATGCAATTAAAAAAGCAAGCATGATCGGTTTTAAAAAGTTTGCTGATAACAATCTTACAATATTTATTGATGAAGCGCCTAACACTTTGCGCACGCCAATTTCTTTTGTGCGTTGTTCCGCCGTAAACGTTGCTAATCCAAACAAACCCAAACACGAAATAAAAATGGCAAGAAATGCAAAAATGTTTGAGAGCTTACTTACTACTGCTTCGCTTGCATACAACTTTGCATATTCAAGATCGGAGAACTGGTAGGTGAATGGAAATTTTGGATTTAATTGTTTACAATTTTTTTGCAGTGATGTAATAGCGTCTTTTGTTCTACCCGCTTTGATGCGCACCAAAATTGTTCCCCATGTCCAGTTCTCATCTAACCGCATTATTAAAGGTTCAATAGCTTCATGCAATGAGTTGAAATGAAAATCTTTCATCACGCCAATAATTTTTCCGGGATGATTTCCCCACGTTATTGTTTTACCGATTGGATCTTTTAAGCCAATTCTTTTTACTGCTGTTTCGTTCAATAAAAAACCAACAGAATCGGTTCCATAATCTTTTGAAAAATCACGACCAGCAAGCAGTTGTACGTTCATCGTCTTTATAAAATCATAACCAACCACACCATCCGCAAATGATATAGTTAAGTTTGGATCTTTGCCCGGCCAAAAAATATCTCCGGTGTGATGAAAAATTGCAGTGGGAGAGTTGCGCATCTTTGAAACATTTACAATACCTGTGTTCGCTAATGCTTCCTGTTTAAAAGTTTCGAAGTTTTTTACAAGATCACCTTCAATTGGAATGTAAATAAGATTTTCGCGATCGTAACCAAGATTTTTTGTTTGAATATAGTTGAGTTGTTCGTACACAACGATCATTGCAATCACTAAAAAAGCAGACATTGCAAATTGAAATACAACTAATGCTTTTCTAAAGAACGATGCACTCCAGCTAAATTTTAAACTGCCTTTTAAAACACGAACGGGTTTTAACGATGATAAAAATAATGCAGGATAGCTGCCTGCAACAAATCCTGTTACGAATAATAAACCAAGTATGGTAAACCAAAATGTCGGTTGATTAAATGGAAGTGATAAATCTTTACCTGTTAACTGATCGAATGCCGGCAATGCCAATGTGGCTATTATAAGTGCAATAATGATGGAAATAAGAGTGAGCAATATTGCTTCGCCAACAAATTGTGCAATTAATGTTGAACGCCTGGCGCCAATAACTTTTCTTACGCCAACTTCCTTTGCACGCTTTGCAGAACGTGCAGTTGCAAGGTTCATGAAGTTGATACAGGCGATCAATAAAATAAAAACAGCAATAATGCTGAAAAGATTTACGTACTCAATTCTTCCGCCATCTATATAACCATCTTTAAAATTTGAATTAAGATATTTTTCTGCATAAGGTTGCAACGCCAGCTCCGTTATAAAACTTTTATCTTTTTGCTGGTAATTATAAATAAAGTCTTTAATCTTTGCCTGCACTTTAGCTGCATCAGCGCCGGGTTTTAATTGAATAAATGTTTGCGGGTCGGTGTCACCCCAATTATGCACCCAATCATTTTGCTTTACAAAATCGCTCCATGTTCTTAAAAAATCAAATTGCTGTGATGAGTTGGCTGGAACATTATCAAATACAGCAGTAACTTTTAGATCTTCGTTGTTATCAAAACGTATTGTTTTATTAATTGCATTGGCAGCATTGCCGAAAAAATATTCTGCCATGTGTTTTGATATCGCAATGCCATTCGGTTCATTCAATGCAGTTATTGCACTCCCTTGTAATAATGGATAACTAAACATCTTGAAAAAATCTTCACCCGCAAACATGCCGTTCATCTTGGCAATTTTTTCACCTGCTTCAAATGTGTTTTTGCTGCCGGGTGCAGCCGCATATTCAAAGCCACTCGCATATTGAATTTCGGGAACAACACGTTTCAGTTCTTCTGCCAATAAACCTTGTGTTGGATAATCTGCAGTTACTTTTCCATCAAAATAATTGCGCTCATAAACCTGATATAAGTATTTTTTATTTTTATGAAATGCATCAACACTTTTTTCATCATTCACCCAAAGCATAATTAATAAACTGCAAGCCAGCCCCAATGCAAGGCCCATAATATTAATGGCAGAAAAAGTTTTATTTCTTATAATGTTGCGCCATGCGGTTTTGAAATAATTTTTGAACATAAAAATTGATTTTTCCTGCCCGACTGGCGTCAGTCAGGCGGGGATTTAGTAATTCATTTTTCGCTATTGACGTTTGACGATTCACGATATTATTCCGTTCTCAAACTCTTCACCGGGTTTGCTATCGCTGCTTTTATTGCCTGGAAGCTTACTGTTATCAGTGCAATTAATAATGCAGCTAATCCTGCAATTACAAATACAACCCACGAAATGTTTATGCGATAAGCAAAACTTTGCAGCCATTTATGCATTGCCCACCATGCAACAGGAAATGCAATCAGCGATGCAATCAACACTAACTTTAAAAATTCTTTTGAAAGCATCTGCGTTACTTGTGATACACTTGCGCCCAACACTTTTCTTATACCAATTTCTTTTGTGCGTTGTTCTGCTGTATAAGTTACCAACCCAAATAAACCAAGACAAGCAACAAGAATGATCAGCACAGAAAACAAGTTAAGTATAGTTCCTGTTTTTTGTTCTGTTGAATATGTTTTGTTGAAAAGATCATCCATGAAATCATAATTAAATGGTTCGCCTGTATTATAAGCGTCCCAATTTTTTTTCATACTTGCAAGCAAGCCCGAAACATCTGTTGTTTTTATTTTAAAGATCAATCCACCTTCCTGCAGTAAACTCATGTATAAAGGACTCACGGTTTCGTGCAGCGATTTAAAATTGAAATTCTTTACAACACCAATTACATGAAAAGGAATGTTCTTTCCCCGTTCACTATTTTCTCTTATTACTATTTTACCAATAGCGGTTGCATTGTTCCATCCCAATGCCTTTGCTGCTGTTTCATTCAGAATAATACCTGTAGAATCTGTTGCGAAATCTTTAGAAAAATTTCTGCCACTGATGATTTTCATACCTAATGTTGGAATATAATTTTCATCTACATGAAAATCCACGCCATCTACCACATTGTTTTCATTGCCCTGTGCATACGCCAATGCATTATTATAAGCGCTTGGACCTGCAGGTTTATAATATGATGTCGTAGCGCTTACAATGCGCGGGTCTTGCAGCATTTGTTGTTTAAATGCCTGCTCATTTTTGCCAAGTACATAAGAATTAGGAAGCGTGAGAATTTGATTTTTATTATAACCAAGGTCTTTGTTTTGTATGTATTTCATTTGTTGATATACTACAATGGTTCCAATAATTAATGCGACAGAAATAAAAAATTGAAACACTACTAAACCACTTCTTACGCCAAAGCTTTTATGATTGGTTGTAAGCTTTCCTTTTAATACGGCAATTGGTTTGAAGGATGATAAATAAAATGCGGGATAAATGCCGGCAACAACGCCTACTAATAATCCCAGTCCAATAAATGCAAGAATAGGTTTTACATCAAAACTTAAATGCTTGCCTGAAATATTGTTGAATGCAGGCAATGCCAATTGCACTAAAGCAAATGCAATAAGCAATGCAAAGAATGTAATGAGTATTGATTCAGATAAAAACTGGCTGATGAGTTGCAATTTTCCTGAACCTGCCACTTTTCTTACGCCCACCTCTTTTGCTCTTCTAGATGCGCCTGCTGTTGAAAGATTGATGAAGTTAATGCATGCAACAATCAGCATAAAAATAGCAACGCCTCCAAAAATATATACATAAGTTTCGTTGCCGCCCGGTTCAAATTCTCCCGTCGTGTTTGAGTTAAGATGAATATCAGTTAATGGCTGTAATAAAAAGCCAAGCGAGTTGCCTTTTGTTACAAATTGTTTCAAACTTAAACCCATTTGTTGCTGTATTTGGGGACCCATATATTTTTCAACCATTGTAGCAAACCCGGCTTCTATCTTTTTTAAATCATTGCCGGAATTTAATAAGACGTAAGTGTGATAACTTCCGCTAAGCCATGAATCTGATGTAGCATCAGCCCAGCTTGTCATTGAACCAAACATATCAAACTGAAAATGTGAATTGGATGGAATATTTTTTATAACGCCTGTTACTGTATATACGCGGTTGCGATCTGTATTTATTTCGATGATCTTGCCTATTGGTTCTTCTTTGCCAAAATATTTTTCTGCAATTTTTTGTGATATCACAATTCCACCCGGTTGCGCTAAAGCAGTTTTAGCATCGCCTTCTATCATGGGCAAAGTAAATATGCTGAAGAAGTTTGGATCAACCAATGCAAACCTGTCATCTTGAAAATTAGTGTTGTTATAAACAACTCTTGGTGTGCCAAAGCTTAAAATTCTTGTCGCATCTTTTACTTGAGGAAAATCTTTTTTCAACGTTTGGGCAACAGGTGCCATTACACCACTCTCATCTATTTTTCCGCCATTCAAATTTGCATGAAAAACAATTCTTGCAATGTTATCTGCATTTGTATTAAAGCGATCATAACTTAATTCATCCTGCACATACAACATAATAATAAAACAGGTTGCAATGCCAAGTGATAAACCAAGAATATTAATGAAAGAAAAAAGTTTATTCTTCCTAATATTTCTCCATGCTGTTTTTAAATAGTTTCCGATCATGTTTATTTTTTTATTTAAATATTGTTACTGGTTAAGGTGAGACAATATTTATTTATTCACGATTGACGATTCTCGTCTAACGTTTTATTATTCCGTTCTCAAACTCTTCACAGGATTTGCAACTGCTGCGCGTATTGCCTGGAAACTTACTGTTATTAATGCGATGCATACAGCGCCAAGTCCCGCCAATATAAAAATCCACCATGAAATATTAATCCTGTAAGCAAAGCCTTGCAGCCAGTTATTCATTGCCCACCATGCTAATGGTGTTGCGATAATAAACGCGATAGCAACCAGCTTAATAAAATCTTTTGAAAGCATTTGAACAATGCCCTGCACACTTGCACCTAAAACTTTTCTTACACTGATCTCTTTTTTGCGACGTTCTGCAGTGAAGATGGATAAACCAAATAAACCAAGACAAGCAACAAAAATGGAAAGGAATGTAAACACGCTGAACACGGCGCCCATGCGTTGTTCCGAGCGGTATAATGCATCAAATTCTTCATCCATAAAACTGTAATCAAAAGGTATATCGGGTGCAAAACTTTTCCACTTGCTTTCAATCCCGCTTAGATATTTATTTATATCGCCGGGTTGCAAACGCACAGAAATAAAAGAACTGTTTGTATAATATGTTTTTGATGTTGCGTTGAATAAAGCAAATGGCTGAACAAGATCATGCAACGATTGAACATTAAAATCTTTCACAACGCCAATCACCTGGAAGCGCTGGTCATTGCCGGGATAAGAAAGAAATTTTCCAACAGGATCTTTCCAGCCGATTTGTTTAACAGCAGTCTCATTTAAAATAACAGAAGCAGAATCATTAAAGGTTTTTGAAAAATTTCTGCCCTGCAAAATTTGCATGTTCAATGTTGGAACAAAATCATCATCAACCATAAAAGAAGAAACATCAATTTCTTTTATTAATGGTTTATCGTTTTCTGTTTCTTCAGGATCGTAGGTATCTTCAAAACCGGTCTTTGTAGGAATGCTTGTTGAAGCAGATGCATCAATAACGCCGTTCAGTTTTGTTAACTGTTGCCTGAAGGTTTCTTCGAAATTGCCTAATCGTTTTGTGTTTGCGAGCACAACAACATTTTCTTTATTCAATCCCAAATCTTTACTCTGTGTATATTTTAATTGCTGAAAAACAATAAGCGTACAAACAATCAACGCAATTGAAATTGTAAATTGAAAAACGACCAAACCATCTCGTATCAACAGCGAGCCGATATTATTTTTGAAAACCTTCATGCCCTTCAAAACCTGGACAGGATTGAATTTGGTGAGATAGAACGCTGGATATAAACCAGCGAGCAATCCTGTAATCAAACTTAAACTCAATATAAATAGCCAAGTGTTTGTTGTGAAGATTGATTGAAATATGAGCGATTTGCCGGCAATTGCATTGAACGGCTTTAACAAGGCAGCTACTAATATCAAGGCGATAATGGTTGAAAGAAAACTATACAACATTGCTTCTGTGAGAAATTGTTTTATGAGTTGATTTCTTAATGAACCCATTACTTTACGAATGCCCACCTCTTTTGCTCTTGTTGCAGATTGTGCTGTTGAAAGGTTCATGAAGTTGACGCACGCAAGAATGATGATAAAGAATGCAATTGCAGAAAAAATGTAGATGTATTTGATGTCGCTTAACGTGGTTAAACGCGCCGGCGCCTGCATGGGCGCGGCGTGCAAATGCACTGCAGTGAATGGCATTAAACTAAATGAAAGCGTCCCGCCTTTTTTAGTGAATTCTTCAAACGTTTGCCCGTTCTTGCCATCAAATACATGCTCTTTTACCATAGCTGGAAACTTTGATTCAAGCTTTGCAAGAGATGCCTCATCAACACCAACATTATCCTTCAGTTTTACATAAGTATTTACCTGCAGCCAGAACCAGTTCCAGCTTCTTTTTTTCACTTCACCGTACGCAACAATTGGCGCCAGCATATCAAATTGAAAAGAAGAATTGGAAGGAATATTTTTTAAAACTCCTGTTACAATGAACGGTTTTTTATCTGCATCAAACAACAACACTTTTCCGATTGCGTTGCTGTTGCCAAAATATTTTTTTGCGGTATTTTCTGTTATAACAACTGAATTTGGTTTTTGCAAACAGGTGGCTGCATTGCCTTCTAAAAATTTATAGTTGAATACCTGTAAAAAATTTGAATCAACAGCCAACACTTGTTTTTCCGTATAAAAATCCGGCGTCCTGTTGTTGTCTTCATAACGCACCAACACATCTCCGGGACGATAAATTCTTACATACGATTCTATTTCCGGATACATGTTTTGCAATGTCGGACCAACCCTCGGCGCTGTGTTACCACCGCTTGTACTTTCAACACCGTTATCAGTGCCGCTCATATTTACCTGGAAGATATGATCAGCATCCACAAAAAATTTATCATAGCTTAATTCATCCTGCACATACATCACAATAGTAATTACACAAGCCATTGCAATCGCCAATCCTGAAATATTGATGATGCTATTTGTTTTATTGCGCAGCATGTTGCGCCAGGCCGTTTTGAAATAATTTTTAAACATACAAGTTGGTTTGAGAAGTGCAGTGACACAATATTGTTACATTAGCTGGTAGCCGGGAAAACTGTAACATATAATTGTCTCAACCAACATGCCAATGCTAAAACCATTGTACAGTAAGCGTTTCAAAAACAAGAATGGTAAAAAGCGTTCGAAAGCGAACAGTTTTTTGTTCGGGATTGAACAAAGAATTTAGGACGATGTATTTACAAAATTGAATATAGAAGTGATTTGAAATTGTGAGATTGGGAAATTTCAATTTCAAAATTTCCCAATTCACCTTTTCCCTATTATTCGGTTCTTAAACTTTTTACAGGATTTGCAATCGCTGCTTTTATTGCCTGGAAACTTACTGTTATTAATGCAATAAGAATTGCTGCTAAACCAGCAACAATAAAAATCCACCAGCTTATATTGGTTCTGTATGCAAAACTTTCAAGCCATTTATGCATTGCCCACCATGCAATGGGAAAAGCAATCACAGATGAAATTAATACCAGCTTTGCAAAATCTTTTGAAAGCATGGCAACAATTCGGCTAACACTTGCTCCCAGCACTTTGCGTACACCAATTTCTTTTGTGCGTTGTTCTGCTGCATACGTAACCAATCCAAACAAACCCAAACAACCAATAAAAATGGCAAACACAGCAAAGGTTATAAACAGTTTTCCTGTTTGTTGTTCGGCAGTATAAATTTTGTTGAAGTCTGCGTCCATAAATGTGTAGTTGAAGGGTTGGCCGTTTGTCATTTTATTCCATTTTGTTTGTATGCTATTAATAACTGAAGGCATGTTTTTTGAATTGATGCGCACTGCAATTGAACCCCAGTTTTCGCCCTGCTGTATTATTAAGGGTGTAACATTCTGATGCAGGGAACTAAAATTAAAATCTTTTACAACGCCTACAACATGATAAGCTATCGAACCATTGATTGTGTTATTGCTAAAATCAGGACGATATAATGTTTCTTTAAATGGATCTTTAAATCCAAGCACTTTTACAGCAGCTTCATTTAAAATAACACCAACAGAATCTGAAGGAAAATCTTTTGAAAAATTTCTGCCTTGTGCCATTTGCATACCAAGGGTTGGTATATAATTATCATCTACAAAAAAATCCGTTAGCACTACTGCTTTGGTTGCATCCATTGTTGCATCGCGAAACCAACCTTCATTATCAAAGCTGGTACCTGTAGGCAAATCACCTGAAACAGTTGCATTGGTTATTCCGGGAATATTTAATAACTCATCTCTGAAAGTATGTATTTGTTTATCGAGATACCATGCGTTGTGAATTACAAAAACCTGGTCTCTGTTGTAACCAATTTTTTTACTGCGTATATAATTAAGCTGGTTATAAATTACAACGGTTCCTATAATTAATATAATTGAAATGGTAAATTGAAAAATAACCAAACCACTGCGCAACCAACTGTTTTTAAAACCTTTTGCAATTTTTCCTTTTAAAACATCTATGGGTTGAAAGGCCGACAAATAAAATGCGGGATAGCTGCCGGCAACACAGCCTACAAGAAAAACCAATGCAATCATTACAGGAAAAAGCCACGTTGAAAATAAAGTTCCAACAGACATATCTTTTGCAGCAAGCTGGTTAAATAATGGCAGCAACAATGCGGCAATACCAATTGCCAACAGTAAAGAAAAGAAACTGAGTAATACAGACTCTGTTAAGAACTGTGTGATGAGATGTGAGCGCAGTGAGCCAGCCACTTTTCTTATGCCCACTTCTTTCGCACGATTGGCTGAACGTGCGGTGGAAAGATTCATGAAGTTTACACATGCAATTAATAAAATGAAAATTGCAATAATGGAAAAAATGTAAACATAACTTGCATCACCATTTGCTTCTATTTCATAAGATTTATTTGAATGCAGGTGAATATCAGTAAGCGGCGTAGCATGATAAATAAAATGGCTGCCATTCTTTTTTAAATCACTTAAAGTAGAATGCAGTTGCGACTCTAACTCTTTACCTAAATAATTATTGATGGTTGCATCAACATCTTTCTGCAATTTTTCTTTTGTAACACCTGGTCTCACCATTACATAATTGTAAGTGTTATTGCTCAGCCACGAATCATTATCCTTGCCTCTTGGCCGGATGAAATGAAAATGAAAATGCGATTGCTTTGGTATATCTTTTATAACACCGGTTATTTTGCAATAGTTAGTGTTATCAACAACCAACGTTTTACCAACAACATCTGTACTGTTGAAATATTTTTTTGCTGTGGTTTCATCTATCACTATTGAGTTAGGTTCTTTTAATGCAGTGGCAGGGTTACCATGTATCATCGGCACCGTAAACACTTTAAAAAAAGTTGAATCGGCAAATCCTGCATTATGATCCTGCACGTTTTGATTATCTTTTTTTACAAGAATATCAGACTGGTTATCTATTCTAACTTCTTCTTCAATATCCGGGAAATCTCTTTTAAGTGCAGGCGCTAACGGATCCGGTGCAACGGCAAAAATTGCTGAAGTATTATTAAAATAAATGTCTGCATCCAAACGGTAAATACGATCTGCATTTACATTGTACTTATCATAACTCAATTCATCAACAACATACAATACAATCAACAAACAAACTGCAAGACCTGTTGCAAGACCAACAATATTCAATGCAGAAAATGCTTTATTTTTCCAGAGATTACGCAGTGCAACTTTTAAATAATTTTTAAACATGCGTTTCGATTTAAGTTATTACGGTTTGGTAATGAATTTTGTTACTCTGTTCTTAAACTTTTTACGGGGTTTGAAATAGCTGCTCTTATTGCCTGGAAACTTACCGTTATCAGTGCAATTAATAAAGCGCCGATTCCTGCAAATGCAAAAAACCACCATTCAATATTTATGCGATACGCAAAATCTTGTAACCATGAATGCATTGCCCACCATGCAATCGGCGCCGCAAGCACGAACGCAATTGCAACAAGTTTTAAAAAATCTTTCGATAACATTTGAACAATACTTTGAACACTTGCACCCAATACTTTTCTTATACCTATTTCTTTTGTTCTTTGCTCAGCAATAAAAGTGGCAAGACCAAACAAACCAAGACATGCAATAAAAATGGCAAGCACAGAAAATATCAACGCAATCTTTCCCGCACGTTGTTCTGAGCGATACATTTCATCAAAAGAATCATTTAAAAAACGGTAGCTAAAAGGCAACCCCGGTGCTATTGCTTTCCATTTATTTTCAATTTGTGTGATAAGGTTTTGAATATTTGCTGTGTTCACTTTAAAAACACCAAAGCCACCGCCACCGCCTAAGTGAAAACATAAAGGACCAATAACCTGGTGCAGTGATTCAAAATTAAAATTCTTAACTACGCCAATAATTGTATGCGCACTCGTTGCTCCATTATCTTCGCTTTCGTATAAGTTTTTTCCGATCGGGTCGGCATAGCCTAAAATTTTTGCAGTTGTTTCGTTAATAATTACAGCCGAAGAATCTGTAGGAAAATCTTTAGAAAAATTTCTTCCTTTTAGAATCTGCATTCCAAGCGTTTTTATGTAATCGTAATCGACGCTCCAGTTTTGCATATCGAAGCCGCTTTGCGTTGTAAGCACAGCATCTTTTGAAAAAGTATTATCACTTCTGTAAGAATCCGACACCGGTAAGTAGCCGCTAATTGTTGCACTCAGCACACCTGGCAATTGGTTTGTTTCATTTTTAAAAGCAGTTGCATTATCGTTTAAAGAACCAATACCATTTATAATTAGAATTTGATCTTTGTTATAGCCAAGATTTTTTGTTTGAATATAATTAAGTTGATCATACACCACAATCGTTCCTACAATTAAAACAATTGAAGTGGCAAACTGAAAAACAACCAGCACGCTTCTTAATCCGCCGCTTTTACTGCCTAATTTTAATTTGCCCTTTAATACTTCGATAGGTTTGAACGAAGACAGAAAAAACGCGGGATAGCTTCCCGCCAATAAACCAACAACAAATGGCAACGCAATTAGCAACGGCAAGATGTAAACAGAAAGCAAGCTTGTAATAGTCATTTGCTTGTCTGCCACATTATTAAATAAAGGCAACACAGCATAAACAATTATAACAGCGATAATCAACGAAACTAAAACCATCGCTGTTGATTCAAACAAAAATTGCCAGATCAAATCGCTTTTTTCTGTGCCTAATACTTTTCTTATACCTACTTCTCTTGCACGGTTTGCAGAACGCGCTGTGGTAAGATTCATGAAATTGATGCAGGCAATTAATAAAATGAAAAGTGCCACTGCAGAAAAAATATAAACATATTGTATGTTACCGCCCGGGCTTAATTCAAAAGAGCGGTCTGAATGCAAATGAATATCGGTTAAAGGCATCATCGAATATTCAATACTATTTCCCGCTTTTCTAAATTCATCCATACTGTTTATGTTCATAAATTTCTTTGCGTAGGGCAAAACGTATTTGTCAATGTACTGGT
>DASZUY010000207.1:0-3312 GCA_035547495.1 Parafilimonas sp.
CAACCATATTTTTACTGCCAATAATAATTGGCGTGCGCTGATGTAATTCCGTTGGCTGTATATCTACAATGCGCATATTACCATCGCTGGCCTTACCGCCTGCTACTTCAATAATAAATGCAAAGGGATTGCATTCATACATTAAACGCAATTTGCCACCAGGTTTACCTTCAGTTTTAGGATACATAAAAATGCCGCCTTTAATTAATGTGCGATGTAAATCCGCAACCATGCTTCCGATATAACGATTGGTATACGGTCCGCCATCTTTTTTTGTTTTCTGCTGGCAACAGGTAATATAATCCTGTATAGGTTTTTCATACTTAAAAAAATTGCCATGATTCACAGAATAGATTTTCCCTTCGGGCGGACATTTAATATCAGGATGACTTAAACAAAACTCCCCAATCTCGGGATCGAGTGTAAAACCATTCACACCTCTGCGTGTTGCATATACCAGCATGGTTGATGAACCATACACAACATAACCTGCTGCAACCTGTGCAACACCGGGCTGCAGAAAATCATTTTTATCGCACGGCGTTCCGGGCTTACTAATGCGTTTATAAATTCCGAATATTGTTCCCACAGAAACATTGGTATCAATATTTGCACTTCCATCCAGCGGATCAAACATTACCACGTATTTGCTCCCGTTGCTCATCTCATCATCAAACACAACAATATCATCCAACTCTTCACTGCCAACGCCTGCACAGCTTACGCCATGTTTTAAAACACCAATCAACTGGTTGTTTGCATACACATCCATCTTCTTCACATCTTCGCCCTGCACATTTACATCGCCTGTTTCGCCCAGCATATCTACCAAACCAATTTTATTCACTTCAGCATTTATACGTTTTGCCGCAAGCCCGATATCTCTCAGCAATGCGCTTAACTCTCCTGTAGCATTAGGAATATTTCTAAAAGCATGAATGGTAAATTCATCCAACGTTGATACACGTCTGTTTACAGCCATACAATCGTTTGTTGCAAATGTAATAAATGGCAAATAGCTAAATTTCATCACAAGGAATGCTAGTTAACTATCCTGCATTTTACAAATATGTGTGCGGTAATAACAACTTCAATAATAAATAATAATTTAGCTTGATTGGATACAATGGCGTTACCACGTTATAAGATCTGAATATTGAGCAATAAATAAAATGGATAAAGAACGAATCTATAAAATTTTATTTGCCAGCGTTTATCCGTTATATATTAAAAAGGCGGAAGCAAAGGGACGCACAAAAGAGGAAGTTGATACTATTATCTTTTGGTTAACCGGTTATAACCATCAAACGCTGCAACAACAGATCGATAAAAAAAATGATTTTAAAACTTTCTTTGAACAGGCACCGCATTTTAATGCAAATGCTTCAAAAATTACAGGCGTAATATGTGGTTACCGCGTTGAAGAAATAGAGGACAAGCTTATTCAAAAGATGAGATACTTAGATAAGTTAATAGACGAATTGGCTAAGGGTAAAAAAATGGAAAAAATTTTAAGAGCATAATTGAATTAAGAATGATATGGAATAGTCGTCAATAAAAAATTTATCATCTTTCTTTTTATAACTACAACCCGCTTCACCTTTTACTCTCAAGATTCAGCGCAATTTACTACCAACAAAGTCGCATTCACACAGCAATCGCACGGTCTTTCCTGACGAGATTTGTATCGTAACAAAAAATAAATAAGATGCGAAAAATAATTGTTCTTTCAATGATCACATTAGATGGAGTAATGCAGGCACCCGGCGGACCTGAGGAAGATACGTCCGGAGGTTTTGAATATGGCGGTTGGATTGCACCATATGGTGACGAAGTTTTTGACAAGGTGCTACAACAAGAATTACAACCTGCAGATTATCTTTTGGGCAGAAAAACGTTTGAGATTTGGGAGGGTTATTGGCCGCAACATGGAGATTTTTGGCCGGGCATTAATGAAGGCACAAAATACGTGTTGTCGACAACGAGGAAAAATTCAGATTGGAAAAACTCAGTTTTTTTAAATGATGTGGAGGATATCAAAAAGCTAAAAAATTCAGATGGTTCTAACATCCAGGTTTGGGGCAGCAGTGAGCTTATTCAGTTGCTGTTGAAAAATGACCTGGCAGATGAACTGCGGCTGAAGGTCTTTCCATTGACACTTGGTAAAGGAAAAAATTTATTTAACCAGGGTCCTATTCCTGCAGTATTTACATTAGTTGAAACTACAATTACAACAAAGGGTGTTATTATTGCCAGTTACAGGCGCGCAGGAAAAGTGAGGACAGGTAGAGTTGGCGCTTAAGAAGAAGAGAAACGAGAAAATAAAACTGGCGCAATTATTTGTTGTTGCCCAAATGAATAATTATTGAAATTGATTATGCGTGAATTTGGATGCGAATATTGGTAATTCATCTGAAAAATATAATTCGTTTTTGCATTGTTGCTAACCCCGATGCGTCGCAATACACAATCAAAAAATATTGGCTAAAAATTTTATTTGGCAGGTAGCTGTAATACTCTTCGTAAAATTTTATTTTGAAAAAATGATTCCCTTTTTACCTTCGTCGCTTTCATATACTACCTATAAGTGATACGATTGTTTAAAAAACTTCCGAAATCTTTTAAAAATAAAATATATAAGATGAGAAATGCATGTCTTTATTTTTTGTTATTGCTGTTTGTAAGCAGTTCTGTTTTTTCACAAACACAAACTACTTCAAACTATGATCAGCACATTGCTTTTGACCCGCTGTTTTATCCATCAAATGGAAATGAATACCGCAGTGCAAGTGGTGAGCCGGGACCGGCTTACTGGCAAAACCGTGCAGATTATAAAATTACTGCCACACTTGATACAGCGCAGCACAGAGTTACAGGAACTGTTATCATCACTTATAAAAATAACAGCCCTGATAATTTAAAATTTCTGTGGTTGCAATTAGATCAAAATATTTATCGCCAGGACAGTCGCGGTGAAGCAACAACGGTGTTAACCGGTGGTCGTTGGGCAAACCACGCTTTTACAAAAGGTGATGAGTTAAAATCGGTAGAAGTAATTTCAAACGGCACATCAACCAAAGCAAAATATATTGTAAGCGATACGCGCATGCAGGTATGGTTGCCAAAAACATTACCTGCAAAAACAGGAACCGTTCAGTTAAAGATTGATTATGCTTTTGATGTTCCGGAATACGGCACAGACCGTATGGCAAGAATAAACACACAGAACGGATGGATATATGAGATTGCGCAGTGGTATCCGCGCATGTGTGTGTATGACGATGTGCTTGGCTGGAACACATTACCGTATTT
>DASZUY010000208.1:0-12448 GCA_035547495.1 Parafilimonas sp.
CTGAATGAAAAAAATACAGGTAATTGGCGGTTCAGGTTTTATTGGTGCAAACCTTTTAAAAGAGATTGGCAAAACACACGCAGTTAACAATATCGATAAAAACAACTCCCAACAATTTTCTGCTATTACAACAATTGCAGACATAAGAGATAAAGAAAAGTTGACCGACAGTTTGCAACCATCAGAATGGGTTGTTTTATTGGCAGCAGAACACAGAGATGATATTTCGCCCGCAAGTCTTTATTACAATGTGAATGTAGACGGAACAAAAAATGTTTTATCTGCAATGAATGAAAAAGATATTCGCAAAATAATATTTACCAGTTCCGTTGCTGTGTATGGATTAAATAAAAAAAATCCTGATGAACAATTTAAAGAAGACCCCTTTAATGACTATGGGAAAAGTAAATGGCAGGCAGAAGAAGTTTTGAGAAATTGGTATAATGAAGACCCGCAAAACAGAACATTAATTATAATTCGCCCAACAGTTGTCTTTGGTCCTGATAACAAAGGCAATGTTTATACGTTATTAAAACAGATAGCTTCCGGTAAATTTTTAATGATTGGAAAAGGCAATAATAAAAAGTCGATGGCGTATGTAGAAAACCTTGTGGGCTTTATAAAATATACAATCGATAATAATTTTTCCGGCTATCATTTATATAATTATGTTGATAAGCCTGATTATTCAATGACAGAATTAATTGCAGTTTCTGAAAAATCATTAAACAAAAAATTACCTGCAATAAAAGTTCCTTATACGATTGGGTATTTAGGAGGAATTTGTTTTGATGTGATTTCATTTATTACCAGGAAAAAATTTTCTATCAGCAGTGTGCGCATAAAAAAATTTTGCGCTACTACGCAATTCTCTTCAGATAAAATGCTGAGCACAGGTTATAAACCTGTTTGCACTTTGGAAGAAGGTTTGACAAAAACATTAAACACTATCAAGTAAAAATTCCTTCACACATTTATTTTTGTAACTGCTTAAGATTTTAGAATGAGTAAACAAATACTAATTACAGGTGGTGCAGGTTTCATCGGTTCACACGTTGTGCGGTTATTTATAAACAAATATCCTGATTATAAAATCGTAAATCTTGATGCGCTTACCTATGCAGGCAATCTGGAAAATTTAAAAGATGTTGAACATGCACCTAATTATTTTTTCGAGCATGTAAATATTTTAGAAGCAGATGCGCTGCAAAATATTTTTGAGCAGCATGATATAACCGATGTAATTCATCTTGCTGCAGAAAGTCACGTTGATCGCTCTATTCTTTCGCCGATGGATTTTATTTACACCAATATTATTGGAACAGTAAATCTTTTAAACACGGCAAAGAATTACTGGAAAGAAAACTTAGATGCGCATCGTTTTCATCATGTATCAACAGATGAAGTATATGGAACTTTAGGTGATGAAGGGTTTTTTACTGAAGAAACCGGCTATGCACCTAATTCGCCTTATTCCGCAAGTAAAGCTTCCTCCGATCATTTTGTGCGTGCTTATGGAGAAACGTTTCATCTGCCTTATGTTATTACAAACTGTTCCAACAATTATGGACCCAATCATTTTCCTGAAAAATTAATTCCGCTTTTCATTAATAACATTATTCAAAAAAAACCTTTACCCGTTTATGGTAAAGGAGAAAACACGAGAGATTGGTTATATGTAATCGATCATTCAAGAGCGATTGATGTTGTTTTTCACAACGGCAGAAATGGTGAGCATTATAATGTTGGTGGTTTTAATGAAAGGAAGAATATTGATCTTGTAAAATTGTTATGTAAGTTGATGGATGAAAAATTGAAACGCGAGCCGGGAGAAAGTGAAAAATTAATTTCTTATGTGAAAGACAGACCAGGTCACGATTTGCGTTATGCGATTGATGCAACAAAGATCAATAAAGAATTAGGATGGAAGCCATCTGTAACATTTGAAGAAGGTTTAAGCGCAACCATTGATTGGTATTTACAAAATGAAGATTGGTTAAAACATGTAACCAGCGGCGAATATCAAAACTATTATACAGAACAATACAGCAACAGGTAATGAAGATTGAAGAAACACCTTTAAAAGATTGCTTTATCATTAATGATACAGTTTTTAAAGATGATCGCGGATATTTTTTTGAAAGCTTTAATGCACGAACGTTTGAAAAACTTACAGGCATAAAACCGGAATTTGTGCAGGATAATCAGTCTGCTTCTACTTACGGCGTTTTGCGTGGTTTGCATTTTCAAAAAGGAGAAGCGGCGCAGGCAAAATTAGTGCGCGTGTTAGAAGGTTCTGTGCTTGATGTTGCAGTTGATCTTCGTAAATATTCACCAACATTTGGAAAAACATTTTCGTTAGAACTTACTGCGGAAAATCACAAACAACTTTACATTCCGCGCGGATTTGCGCATGGTTTTGTTGTGCTGAGCGACAAAGCAGTGTTCTTTTATAAATGCGATAATTTTTATAATAAAGAAGCAGAGAGCGGAATTCATTACAACGATCCTGATCTAAAAATTAACTGGCAAGTGCCTGCAGATAAAATAATACTTTCAGAAAAGGATAAGCAAAATCCTTTTTTAGAAGATATTTTATATGCACTGTAAAAACTTAGTTATTCAAACAAAAAAATGAAAGGAATTATTCTTGCCGGCGGCTCCGGCACAAGGTTGTATCCAATAACGAAAGGTATAAGCAAACAAATTATGCCCGTGTATGATAAGCCAATGATCTATTACCCGCTTTCTGTTTTAATGCTTGCGGGCATCAAAGAAATTTTGATCATCACAACGCCAGAAGATGCTTCTCAGTTTAAACGTTTATTAGGCGATGGTACAGATTTGGGCTGCAGTTTTTCTTATGCTGTGCAGGAAAAACCAAACGGGCTTGCTCAGGCATTTGTAATTGGTGAAAAATTTATTGGTAATGATAAAGTGAGTTTGATTTTAGGTGATAATATTTTTTACGGATCAGGCTTTAGCAAATTAGTTCAGTCGTTCAATAATATTGATGGCGCGGCAATCTTTGCTTATGAAGTAAGCGATCCCGAACGCTACGGTGTGGTTGAATTTGATGAAAACTTTAAAGCGTTGTCGATCGAAGAAAAACCTTCAGCACCAAAATCAAATTATGCTGTGCCTGGTTTATATTTTTATGATAACGACGTGATCAATATTGCAAAAAATATTCAGCCTTCTGCACGTGGTGAATATGAAATTACTGATGTAAACAGGGTGTATTTACAAAAAGGTAAACTTAAAGTAGGTGTAATGAACCGCGGCGTTGCCTGGCTTGATACAGGCACGTTCGATTCGTTAAGTGATGCAAGTGAATTTGTTCGTGTAATAGAAAAAAGGCAATCACAAAAAATTGGCTGCATCGAAGAAGTTGCTTATCGAATGGGTTTTATTGATCATGCGCAATTGATGAAGCTTGCAGAACTTTATTCAAAAAGCGGTTATGGAAATTATTTAAAAAAAATAAAGCTGTAATTAAGTTATCACAGCTTTACAATTAAAAGCCACGCATTGCGTGGCTTTTTTATATTAATTTTTATGAAGCACTTTCATTGCCTGAGCCCATATCAGTGTTTGCAGGCATATTATTATTAGTTTCAGACATTGAGCCGGAATCGTTAGTCATTGCAGGCATTTCAGGTGCTGGTTTAGAAGCAGCTTTCTTTGGTGCTGACTTTTTAGGAGCGGCCTTTTTTGGTGCAGCTTTTTTAGGTGCAGCTTTTTTGGGTGCCGCCTTTTTTACAGCCTTTTTAGGAGCCGCCTTCTTTGCTGCTTTTTTAGGCGCAGCTTTTTTTGCTGCCTTTTTTGGAGCAGCTTTCTTTACAGCTTTTTTAGGTGCTGATTTTTTTGCTGCCTTTTTTGGAGCGGCTTTCTTCGCAGCTTTTTTAGGTGCTGATTTTTTTATTGCTTTTTTTGGAGCAGCTTTCTTTGCAGCTTTTTTCACAGCCTTTTTAGGCGCTGATTTTTTTGCAGCTTTCTTCGCTGCTTTTTTATTTGCTTTTGCCATGGATGAGTAGTTTTTCTTTTATAGAAATGAAATGGTAAGGTAAAAATGTTTTATCAATTATAAAACTATAATTAAAATTTTTATTGAATTTAGAATAAATTTTTTCGCAGATAAAAATTTGTAGTTGAATTTTAGTTTCAATTTTCATCACTGTGTTTAAAGAATTTTAATTATGGAACTCAGCAATGCACTTAATTGGTTCGAAATACCGGTGAACAATTTCGATCGCGCAAAAAAATTTTATGAATCTATCTTTAATTATCAGATGCCCGAAATGATAATGGGAGAAACTAAAATGGGCTTTTTTCTTTATGATATGGAAGGCGGCAAAGTTGGCGGTGCTATTGTTTACAATCCGTCTTTTTATTCCGCCGCTGAAAATGGTTCATTAATTTATTTGAATGCACAACCGGATTTGCAAATCATATTAGATAGGGTAGATGCAGCCGGTGGTGAAATTTTGAAAATGAAAACGCTGATATCAGAAGAACAAAACCTTGGCTATTTCGCTCTAATTAAAGACACCGAAGGCAATCGCGTTGCGCTGCATTCGATGAATTAATAAGCGGTCTGTTATTTGTCCTAAAATCTAAACTATGAATAAAAAAACAGTAGTATTAGGCGCCTCACCAAATCCTGCGCGATACAGCAATCTTGCAGTGAACAGGCTTACAGCGCATGGTCATAGCGTTATACCTATCGGCAAAAGAACGGGTGCAATAAATGGTTTGGATATAATAAAAGATCAACCGGCAGAAAAAGATGTTGATACGGTCACGTTATATCTAAATGCAAATAATCAAAAGCAGTATTACGATTACATTCTGTCATTGCATCCGAAGCGCATTATTTTCAACCCAGGTGCAGAAAATGATGAGTTGGCAGAACTTGCAATAAAAAATAATATTGAACCCGTTGAAGCTTGCACACTGGTTTTATTGAGCACCGGTCAGTACTAATTTAAATAACAATTAAAGTCTTTTTATAAAAGCGATTGAACTAAGCAACTGAGCAATCACTATTTTTGCAGCCGCACAAAAAATAATTATGGGTGAGGATAAAGTTTTTCATGAAGAAATAAAAAAAGCATCAGACTTTAAATTCGGAACCACTGTTGCCAATGTTTTTGATGACATGGTAAACCGTTCTGTGCCATATTATGGCGAAATGCAAAGAATGATTGCAGAGCTTGCCGCCGACCATGCACAGGAAGGAAGTTATGTGTATGATTTAGGTTGCTCAACCGGTACAACAATGATCGGCATGAATACTTCTGTGCCTGAAAGCATTGAGTTTGTTGGTGTAGATGATTCGCCGGAAATGCTTCAAAAATGCGATGCGAAACTTAAAGAGATCGGCTTTAAGCGTCCTTATAAATTAGTAAATGCAGACTTAAATCAAAGTGTTGAAATTAAGGATGCATCTGTGGTTGTATTATGTTTAACGCTGCAGTTCGTGCGACCGATTCATCGTGAACGTCTCGTAAAAACAATTTATAATGGACTAAATCCAAACGGCGTTTTAATTCTTGTGGAAAAGATTTTGGCGGAAGAAAGTTCTTTCAATCGCGATTTTATAAAATATTATTATGAGATGAAACGCCGCCATCATTATAGCGAGCTTGAAATTTCTCAAAAGCGTGAAGCACTCGAAAATGTTTTAATTCCTTATAAACTCAGTGAAGATAATTTGTTGTTGCGCGAAGCTGGCTTTGCACATGTAGAAGTGTTTTTTAAATGGTATAATTTCGCCGGTCTCATCGCTGTAAAAAAATAATATGGTTCAAATCGGCAATTTCTTTTTTAAATACCGTAACTGGCTTTTTATTATTTTCTACGCATTGTTATTTGTGCCCAATGTGCCGCAATTATTTACAGAAAAAAATTTCGGACCCAATTATTATTTATACCCGCTGATAATTGGTTTGGTTATAACTATTGCCGGGCAGGCAATTCGCGGCGCCACTATCGGACTAGCTTATATAATTCGTGGGGGAAAAAATAAAAAGGTTTATGCAGAGGATTTAGTTACAACTGGCATTTTCTCACATTGCCGAAACCCGTTGTACGTTGGAAATATTTTAATGCTTGCCGGCGTTGGCGTTCTTTCAAATTCATTATTGTATGTTGTAATAATGATCCCGTTTTTTCTTTTTGTTTACCAGGCAATTGTTTTAGCTGAAGAAAATTTTTTACGTAACAAGTTTGGCGAGCAATTCAATAATTATTGTGTAAATGTTAACCGTTGGGTGCCAAGATTGAGCGGCTTAACCAAAACATTTTCGGGTATGCGTTTTAATTGGAAGCGTTATATCAACAAGGAACATACAACTACTTTTATATGGCTGTGCGGCATTGTGTTGCTATTATTATTTTATTATCCTCAGCTCACGCACTACAATGCACATTATCGTAATGGCTTGCTTATAATTGTTCTTTCTTTTCTATTATTGATTTATGTTCTTATCCGCGTTGCGAAAAAATCCGGCAAGCTAAACGATCAATAACCATATTTATCTTTCCACCTGCTTTTTAAAAATTTTCGAAGCTCTTCTTCTCTTGCGTTATTCCCTGGCTCAAAAAATTTCATGCCTTCAATTTCTTTTGGCAAATATTCCTGCTCTTCAAAATTGCCTTCATAAGAATGACTGTATTTATAACCTTTGCCGTAATCTAATTCTTTCATTAAACGCGTTGGCGCATTGCGAATGTGCAGCGGCACAGATAAATCTCCATATTGTTTTACCGCCGCAGATGCAGCACCAATAGCGGTTGTAGCAGAATTACTTTTTGGCGAGGATGCTAAATAAATAGCGCACTGCGATAAAATTAACTGCGATTCCGGCCAACCAATTTTATTTACTGCATCAAAAGTTGCATTCGCTAATAACAATGCATTTGGATTTGCATTGCCAATATCTTCACTTGCAAGAATCAACATTCTTCTTGCAATAAATTTTACATCTTCTCCGCCTTCAATCATTCTTGCTAACCAATACACCGCAGCATTCGGATCGCTGCCGCGCAAGCTTTTTATAAATGCTGAAATAATATCGTAATGCTGCTCGCCTTGTTTATCATACAAAGCAATTTTCTTTTGCGCAACATTCATCACTAATTCGTCAGACACTTGCAAAGTGTCAGACGAATTTGCTGCAGTTGTTACAACCAACTCAAATAAATTTAAAAGCTTTCGTGCATCGCCACCGCTAATATTTATTAATGCTGATGTTTCTTTCAAATCAATTTTATACTTCTTCATAACCTCATCTTTTTTCATCGCATTTTTTAAAAGATGAATGAGATCATTTTCATCAAGCGGTTTTAAAACATAAACCTGGCAACGGCTTAACAATGCCGAAATAACTTCGAATGATGGATTTTCAGTTGTAGCTCCAATCAATGTAATAATTCCTTTTTCAACAGCACCCAGCAAAGCATCTTGTTGCGATTTATTGAAGCGATGAATCTCATCAATAAATAAAATCGCTTTTGTTTCATGTTTTGCTTTTTCAATTACTTCACGTACATCTTTTACGCCGCTGCTTATAGCGCTCAATTGATGGAACGGAACATTTAAAGTATGCGCAATAATGTTTGCAATAGTTGTTTTGCCACTACCCGGCGGTCCCCAAAAAATCATTGAAGGAACATTTTCATTTTCTATAGCTGTGCGTAAAATGCTACCCTTGCCAACAAGATGTTGTTGCCCTGCAAGCTCTTCTAGTTTTGTTGGTCGCATTCTTTCAGATAAAGGAGCCATAATTTATTTTCGATTTACAATTTCAGATTTACGATTTACCGTTTAATGCATGTCTGCACCAATCATCGAATTTCGGATTTATGATTTCGAATTTCTAAATTGGATAGCTTTATTTTTGATAAAACTTTATTGTGCATATTCTTGAACTTAACAACGTCACCAAGCATTACAAAACAATTACTGCGCTGAACAACGTTTCTTTTAATGTGCCTGAAGGAAGTGTATATGGAATTCTTGGCCCAAACGGAAGCGGCAAAACTACTTTGCTTGGAATTATTCTTGATATTTTGAAAGCATCATCCGGCGATTTTAAATTGTTAGGCAAACCTGCTGATGCAGAGATAAGAAAACAAGTAGGTACGCTTTTAGAAACGCCAAACTTTTATCATTATTTATCTGCTGAAAAGAATTTGCGCATAGCCGCACATATAAAAGGTAAAGGTTTGAATGAGATTGATAATGTTTTGGAAAAAGTGAATTTGCTACAGCGTAAGCAAAGCAAGTTTAGTAGCTATTCTTTAGGTATGAAGCAACGGCTTGCCATTGCGTCTTGTTTGTTGGGAGATCCGCAGGTTTTAATTTTTGATGAACCAACAAATGGTCTCGATCCTGTTGGTATTGCCGAAATAAGAGAGCTAATAAAGCGACTTTCAACTGAAGGCAAAACAATTATTATGGCGAGTCATTTATTGGATGAAGTTGAAAAAGTTTGCACACATGTCGCTATTATTAAGAACGGAAATCTTCTAACTGCAGGTAGTGTTGATGAAGTATTAGTTGCTGATGAGATAATTGAAGTATCATCTCAAAATTTAACCGAGCTTGAAAATGTATTAAACAAAATGGGTGGCTTTACTTCCATCAAAAAGCAAAATAATACGCTGCAATTATTTTATTCAAACGGAGATGCAGATGCAGCTGCAATTAATCAATATTGTTTTCAAAACAATATTGCATTAAATCATTTGCAGACGAAAAAGAAAAGCCTTGAAACAAAATTCTTAGAACTCACGAACAAATAATAGCATGGCACACTTATTAAAACTCGAATGGCTTAAAGTAAAAAATTATAAAGCATTCTGGATTTTTCTCGCACTGTATATCGTTGCGCTTTTCGCTATTAACTGGATAGCATTTCAGTTCCAGGGCGAAGTGAAAAAGAACGGTGTTCCTGTAACTATTTTTCCGTACGACTTTCCTGCTGTCTATCAAACCATATCGTGGGTTAGTAGTTGGCTGCTCTATTTTCCAGGCATGTTAATGATTCTTGTTATAACCAATGAATACAATTATAAAACGCATCGTCAAAATATTATTGACGGATTAACAAGACAGCAATTTGTTGCTGCAAAAATTTTATTTGGTCTTGCTATAGCAGTGCTTACAACAATAAGTTGTTTTTTAATTGCTTTATATTTTGGAAGTACTTACAGCGGTTCTGTTTCTTTTAACGGAATTAAATATATCGGCTTTAGTTTTATTCAGACGCTAAACTATTTATTCCTGGCGATGATTCTTGCTTTTCTCATGCGCAGAAGCGGACTATCGTTAGCTATTTTCTTTTTATACGGATTAGTTTTTGAACAATTAATTGGCGGATTGATTGACTTTAAAGTTTTAACAGACGGCACAACACGTTTTTATTTTCCGTTGGAAGCAAGTGATGTTTTAATTCCTGTAACATTTGGAAGTAGTGTTGTTTATAAAAACGCTCCGTCGCAAACTGTGCTGATAATAACCTGTCTTATTTATATAGCGCTTTTTGTTTTTCTTTCTTTCAGAAAATTTCAAACAGACGATCTGTAAAAATTATTTAAATTATTAAAGCAAAAAGAGCCTCAAACACTGAAGACTCTTTTGCTACTTTAACGGACAGAACTTTATTTGATTATTTTTTTCGAATACTGTTTGTTATCTGCGATTAAGTTAACAACATATATTCCTGCACTTACACTTAAATTAAGCGGAATAGAATAAGTTCCTGCAGTAAGATTTCCTTTATGAATTGTTTGAATAATTCTTCCATTCAGCGAAACAATTTGAATAGAAATATTTGAAGTTTTATCTAACTGCAATTGAAGCCATTCATTATTTGAGGGATTGCCTAAAATTGACCAACTGAATTTTGAATAATCAATTTTTATAGTTGATGAATAATTAAATGTTCCATCATTATCCATTTGCTTCAGGCGATAATAGTTGGAGCCAGCCAATACTTTTACATCAGTGAAACTATAATTATTTACAACAGATGAATTGCCCGTACTTTTTACAAAACCAACATCATCAAACGTTTTTCCATCATAACTTTTTTCAACTTCAAAGCCTTTATTATTTATTTCATTTGCGGTGCTCCAGCTTAGCACAGCCTCATCACCGTTTATCGTTCCATTAAAACTGAGAAATGCTACCGGCAATATGCTGTTACCATCGAAACTAACAAGATTGCCTGCATTGCCGTATGGTATACTTCCATAGAGTGTGTACAATAAATTTTTCCAGATGTAGGGAGAGCCTCCATACCCGTTTGAATAAAAGCCGATGCCATCATAAACTCCGGAAGGATTTGCTATAAGGCTTAAACTGTCATCATTTTTAAGATAGCCAAGTTGCACCGTGTTTGATGCATTCAAGTATTGAAAGAAAAGATTATTGTCGTAAACTATGCATTGAGCCTGGTAGCCTTTAGCGCCGTCGGGATTATTAAAAACCCTCAAGCTGTTTGAAGCTGATTCATATTTTGCAAGATGGTATTTGTTATCAGATGTTTCGTATTCAATATAAAGACTATTATTATAAATAATCGGAGAGCTGATAAAACCATTCCACCAGTCGTACGGATCAGGGTTAGGAACAAGCGTAATAGAAGTACCATCAAATTTTGCAAGTTGGTTGGTGGAATTTGCACTGGCATATTTGAAGAACAACGTATCATTATAAACAATAGGACTGCCAACAAAACCACCCTGCGCAATAAATTGCAGGTTAGGAATGAGCGTAGGATTATTTGTTCCATCCCATTCCATTAAGCGAAACTCTCCCGCGTTGCTAAAATATTGTATGTATAGTTTATTATGATAAGAAATAGCATGAAGAGGTTGATAACCGAACGAGGTATTATCCGGGTTTGGCCACATCGTCCACGAATTGCCGTCGTATGTAGCAAGCACAGCCGTGCCTGCTGCGTTTACGTAACGGGAACAAATTCTATCATTAAAAATAACAGCATTGTCCTGGTAAAATCCGTAAGTAGTATTGTCTGGATTTGGAATAAGCGAAAGCCCTGAACCGGTAAATTTTGCAAACTGCCACGTACCGGCTGAGCTAACATACAAACAGTATAAAGAGTCTCTGAACATTATTAAAGAACCTACACCTGATACACCGTTTGTTGAAGCATCAGGGTTTGGATAAAGCGTAATGGAGCTTCCATCAAAGCTCGCAAGTTGCCCAACATTTGAAGCATTAATATAAACAAAGTAAAGTTTATTGTTTGTAACGATTTCACTGCCTTGGAAAGTAACACCGAGACCAGCATCAGGATTAGATATTAAATGAAGACTATCGCCTCCTTTATAAACGGCGAATTGTATATTGGTTTGCGTTCCTGCAAAGTAATATTCGTTGAAATTTGTTGCGTTATACTGCAGCACCAAACTGTTTTTAAATGCAACCGGCGATCCTGCATAACCTGAAGCAGCTCCGCCTCCTCCAAGAACGGTAAACGAACCTGTAGACGTGGGATTGGGAACTACATCAAATGTTTGTGCATTTGCAGTTGTGGCTACTAATAAAAGAAGTATGGGAATAATTTTTTTCATAAACATTTTTATTAGATGGTAAAATTTTCAAAACCAAAGCTGCTATAATCTTCACGTGAAAACAATCGCTCATTTGCTGTATTTTTTAAATATGTTTTGGCTGATGAAGACGCATGATGGAGCATGCTGCCTGCAATTTTTTTCAATAAAATGAATGGAAATTTTGTTGGATGAAACAAAACGATCGGGTTGCTAAATCAAATTCTTTTTGATTGCTACATTAATTGCTTTGGCTTTAGAAGTTACATGCAGTTTATGATAGATGTTGGTGATGTGCGTTCGCACAGTATGACTGCTTAAAAAAAGTTTTTCCGCTGTTGCGCGGTAATCATAACCTTCTACAAGCAAACGCAAAATTTCTGTTTCTCTTTTTGATAGAAGCGTTTGTGATGGTGCTTGCTGTTTTTCATTTATTTTATTATGCTCTGAAGTTTGTGCCAGCATGGCGATCGCTTTTCTTGCGATAGCAGGACTCATCGGCGCGCCTTCTTTCTCTGCTACCTGTTGCACCCATTCAATAATTTTCGAAACCTTTTCGTCTTTTAATAAATATCCCGTCGCGCCTGCTTTTATGGCTTCAAAAATTTTTTCATCATTGTCATAAACGGTCAGCATTAAAAATTGTACTTCGGGATATAATGCTTTCCCAAATCCTACAGCTTCTATTCCATTCATCTCCGGCATTTCAATATCCATCAGCACAACTTTAGGCAATTCTGCAAAAGATAACTTCTTCATTTGTTCTAAAAAATCTGCACCGTTTGCAGCTGTAAAACGCACTTCAATTTCATCAGCAGAATTTATTCTTTCAGCAAGCGTAATTCTGCTCTGCGCATTA
>DASZUY010000209.1:0-3622 GCA_035547495.1 Parafilimonas sp.
TCTTTTCAAGCATTGCCAGGATTATAGAAGATGAAGCAAAGAAACACGGTTATGTTGTGATCTTCGGCAGCAGCGATGAAAGCGCAGATAAGCAGTTAGATTTAATTGAAGTGTTCTCAACAAGATTGGTTGATGCATTTATTATTGCACCAACTGCAAATACAGAAAAACAAATTCAAAGTATTATTGATCGCGGTGTGCCGGTTGTTTTAACGGATCGATTCTTTCCGGGTTTAAAAGCGGATAGTGTACACATAAATAATTTTAGTGCTGCACGCCAGGCCGTAAAACAGCTCACAAAAAATGGACGCAGGAAGATAGGTATGTTGGCATACGATACTTCACAATCGCATATGCAGGAGAGAAAAAAAGGTTATAAAGCGGCATTAAAGGAAAATAATATCCGGTTTAAAAAAGAATGGTTGATTGAAGCCAATTATCAAAAGCTTGAAAAAGATGTTGCTGTTAAATTGAAAGCTTTATTAAAGCCATTACAAATTGATGCGCTGTTTTTTGCAACCAACTCCTTAGCGGTGGCAGGTTTAAAAGAGATCAATAAACTCGGTATAAAAGTGCCGGATGATTTAGCGATCATTTCTTTTGATGAAAGCGATGCATTTGATTTTTTTTATTCGCCGGTTACTTATGTAAGCCAGTCTTTAACCGATATAGGAAAGGAAGCTGTGCGACTCATTTTAAACAGGCTTCATCAGAAAACAAAAAAAAGCTTCGACATTATTGTAGAAGCAAAAGTTATTGTGCGCAAAAGTTGCGGCAGTAAGTCTTGAAATGTTTGTTGTATTGAATGCAGCAACAAGATATTAATGAAAATAAACCTCAAATACAATTGATCAATATCATTGATGCCTTCGGATCAAACAAAAAAATTACTGTATGAAACAAATCTTGCTTGTTATAAATTTTCTTCTTAGCACACTCATTACATTTTCGCAGCCTGTCGATTCATCGCATCACGTTCCCGAAAAGAAAAATCTCCCTGCATCATGGAAAGCATCTTTATACAGCAATCAAAAAAAGATTTTTAAGGATGATGAATTACTAACCATTGGTATGCCTTGCGGCGGTATTGCTGCTGGTCAGTTGTATGTAAGAGGCGATGGAACTTTAGCGAACTGGTGGATTTATAACAACGCCTATAACACGGGTTATGGCATTGATTCATTAACACATTTTAATACGGCGCTGGGTCCATGGACAGTCTGTTACAAAACTTTTGAACCGAAAAGTTATATCGGCCAGGGTTTCAATATAAAGATCAAACAAGACGGTAGGACAACAACTGCTAACTTGAATAAGAAAGATTTTGATGATATTTCATTTGTTGGCGAATATCCAATTGCAACCATCAACTACAATTCAACTGCAAAAAAATTACCGGTTGCAGTTTCGTCAGAAGTGTATTCACCGTTCATTCCCATGAATGCAAAAGAGTCTGCAACACCGGGAACGATTTTAAAATATACAGTTAAGAACACCTCTTCAAAACCAATGCAGGTAAGCCTTTCAGGGTGGCTGCAGAATTTTATTTGTTTGGATATTCAAGGTGATCTTCTTGCCAATCGCCGCAACAGAATTATCAATCATTATGGCATTACATCTTTAGTGATGGATCTTACGCCAGCCAATTCAAACATTACAGAAAAGAAACCAACGATACACATATTTGATGATTTTGAAAACGGTTATGGCAAGTGGAAAGTAACAGGCACTGCGTTTGGCAACGCACCCGCTACAGGAAGTTTTGGTGGCGATCAAAGCAGGCTTAATGGTTTTACAGGCAATGGTGTTATCAATTCTTTTTTGAATGGTGACGGATCAACCGGTAAAATGGTGTCTGATAATTTCATCATAAAAGATGATTACATCATTTTCAAAATTGGTGGTGGCAGGCATGCAACAACAACTTGTTTTAATCTCATCGTTGATAACAATATTGTTCGAACAATGACAGGCGCAAACGCAGAAACACTTGAACAAAAATATTGGGATGTAAAAGATCTGAAAGGCAAGCAGGCACATTTTGAAATTGTTGATGCAGATAAAGGTGGCTGGGGTCACATCAATATGGATGATATTGGTTTTAGCGATATGCCGGTTACAAAAGAAAAATATTATCCCGTTAATCATCCATATTTTGGTAATGCATCGTTGAGTGTTTTATCGAGCAATGCATTTGCAGATGCAGATCATAAAGGTGATGATGATAATGATAATGTTGATTCAGCATCAACAGCAGCAATAGATAAATTAACTGGAAGTATTGGTGAATCATTCAATTTAAATCCAGGCGAAACAAAAGAAATTATATTTCTGCTGACATGGTATTTTCCTAATCGTCCGTCTTATTATTATGGGAGCGATGTAACAGATGTTATTCCAAACGATTGGAACCAGGCTTTGCCAACAGATGGCGCAACCATCATCGGTAACATGTATAGTAATTGGTTCAACAGTTCAGAAGATGTTGCGCTGTATCTTCAAAAAAATTATGATCGTCTTTCAAAAGCAACACATCTTTTTCATGATACTTATTATAACAACACAACCGTTCCCTACTGGCTCAATCAACGTGTGCTGATGCCGCTTTCAACACTCGCAACAGAAACTTGCCAATGGTGGGCGAATGGAAAATTCTGGGCTTGGGAAGGTGTTGGCTCATGCGTTGGAACTTGCACGCATGTTTGGAATTATGAACAGGCTTTAGCGCATTTTTTTCCGGAGCTTGAACGCAACATCAGGGAGCGCACAGATTTTAGTACATCGTTTCAAAAAGATGGCAGCATATTGGCGCGCAATGGTTGGGGCGGTGTATTGATTGATGGTCATGCAGGCGCCATATTAAAAGCGTATCGCGAATATCTTAATTCAAAAGATGACATCTTTTTAAATCGGAACTGGGATAGAATAAAACGTGCAACAGAATTTATTATTCATGAAGACGGTAATGACGATGGTTTGATTGAAAAAGTGCAAGCCAATACATACGACATTGCATTTTACGGAGCAAATACGTATGTGGGTTCATTATATCTCGCTGCATTAAAAGCAGCATCAGCAATGGCAACAATTATGAATGATACGGCATTTGCAAAACGATGCTCAACCATTGCACAGGCTGGAGAAGATAATACGATGAAAAGATTATGGAACGGTGAATATTTTGTGCAGGATGTTGACTTAAAAGCGCATCCGGATTATCAATATAAAAATGGTTGTTTGAGCGACCAGTTGTTTGGACAAACTTGGAATCATTTAAACAATCTTGGTTATATCTATCCGAAAGAAGATGTTGAAAAAACATTGCAATCTATCTGGAAATATAATTGGGCGCCGGATGTTGCAACACAAAATAAAATTCATCCGCCGGAAAGAACCTATGCAAGCTTTGGCGAATCGGGTTTGCTTGTTTGTACATGGCCAAAAAGTGAGCACATGGGCAACAAAGGTGTTCGCTATCGCGATGAAGTTTGGACAGGACAGGAATACCAGGTGGCAACGAACATGATCTATGAAGGAATGATTGATGAAGGTCTTTCAATTGTAAAAGGAATTGATGAAAGATACAGTCCTCAAAAACACAACCCATGGAATGAAGTTGAAT
>DASZUY010000210.1:0-22106 GCA_035547495.1 Parafilimonas sp.
AATGGTTGGTGAACTTGGTGTAATACCCGGTAAATATTTCGAACGGAAAACATTTACTGCATCTTTTTCCATACCCGCAAAAATGGTAAGCTTATCATCCGGAACAACTTTGCTGAACAATGAAAGCAAAGCGCCTGGTCGTGCCACTCTTGCACCGCAACCGCACACCGAATTCAATACAACCATTTTAATTTTACCATCTGTTACACCCAACGCATTCTCTACATCTTCTGCAGAAAGCAATTGAGTAAACCCATTATCTGTAAGTTCTTTACGAAAAGGTGCGGCAATCTGTTCAGGGTATGTTGGTCCCTGGTTGCCCATCAAACTATCTACGCTTATTTGTGCCATGTTTTTTAATTAAAAATTTATAATTAAGAATTAAAAATTGATTACTATTTATTCTTTAAAAACGTTCTTTAAATAACTCCCTTTAGGGCCGGGGCTTTACATAAAACCCAACTCTAACGCTGCCACTTCACTCATCATGCTTTTATCCCAGGCTGGTGTCCAAGTTACAGAAACATGCACATCATTCACACCATCAATCTCTCTCAGTTTCTGATCCACTTCAACCGGGATTGTTTGTGCTGCCGGGCAACTTGGTGCAGTTAACGTCATTGTTATTTGCACGTTATTGATCGGCAATATGTCAACGTTATATATCAAACCCAAATCATAAATGTTCACCGGAATTTCGGGATCATAAATGGTTTGTAGTTTTTCTATTACTTTTTCTTTTAGTTCTTCTTCGTTCATGATAACCTCACCCTCGTTCCCTCTCCTGCAGAGAGGGAGGTCAGGCTTTGTTTTAATAATTTAATTTATAAGAACACTTCAGCTTTTGTTTTTCTATTCAACAAATAACTTATCAACCAATCAACTATTCAACTGCGCTTTTGCTTTATAAGCCAAAGCATCTCTTTTCATCCTTTCAACCATTGATAAAAAACCATTGCTTCTCCTTTGCGTAATAAAACTATTTAATTGAACCCGCGACATAAAATCATTCAAATTAAATTTTATTACTTCATCAAAGCTGTGATTTGATAAGATTCTGATAAGTATGCTTATCAAACCTTTTGTTATGTCCGAATCACTATCTGCTTCAAAAAAAATTTTATCACCTTCTGCATGACTAACTAACCAAACCTGGCTTTGACAACCTTTGATTTTATTTTCATCAACTTTATATTTTTCATCTAACGGATTAAGTTTATCTCCTAAATCCATTAAATAAAAATTCTTATCATTAGCTGATTCAAACAACGAAAAGTCATCAATAATTTCCTGTTCTATATCTTCAATATTTGCTACTTCACTCATCTTTTTCTTTTTAGAATTTTTTCAAGCGACGAAACAAGTTCATCAACTTCTTCTTTTGTATTATACATAGCAAATGAAGCCCGGATTGTTCCCGGAATTCCAAATCGATTCATCAATGGTTGGCAACAATGATGACCAGTTCTAACAGCTATACCAAAACCATCTAACAATAAACCAATATCGTAAGCTGACCAACCATCAACAATAAACGAAACAACACTTGTTTTATGTTTTGCTGTGCCGATCAATCGAACACCTTCGATCTTACTCAACTTATCCATCGCATATTTCGTAAGCATTTCTTCATGTGCACGAATATTGTCTTTACCAACTTCGTTCACAAAATCAAGCGCTGCTTTAAAGGCAACAGTGTCTGCAATATTTGGCGTGCCTGCTTCAAACTTATACGGCAAATCGTTGTAAGTAGTTTTATCGAAAGTGACTTCTTTAATCATTTCGCCACCACCCATATACGGCGGCATTTCTTCCAGCAATTCTTTCTTGCCATACAACACACCAACGCCGGTTGGTCCGTAAATTTTATGGCTTGATATAACGAAGAAATCACAATCCATTTCCTGCACATCAATGTTTAGATGAACAGAAGATTGTGCGCCATCAACCAACACAATTATATTATGCTGATGTGCAATTTCAATAATTTCTTTTACAGGATTAATTGTCCCAAGCGAATTAGATGCATGAACAATAGAAACAATTTTTGTTTTTGGTGTGATGAGATTTTTATATTCATCCATCATCAATTCGCCGTTATCATCAACCGGAATTACTTTAAGCTTTGCTTTCTTTTCCAAACACAACATTTGCCACGGAACAATATTGGAATGATGTTCCATTCCTGAAATAATTATCTCATCACCTTCTTTAATATTTTGCCTTCCCCATGTTGCTGCAACCAAATTTATTCCTTCAGTAACACCACGGGTAAAGATGATTTCTTCGCGATATTTTGCGTTGATAAAATCTTTAACCGTGTCACGTGTGGCTTCAAATGCAGCCGTTGCCTCTTCCGCTAATGAATGAATGCCGCGATGAATATTTGCATTGTATTGCTGGTAATAATTTACCAACGCATCAATCACCACCTGCGGTTTTTGAGCCGTTGCTGCATTATCAAAATACACTAAATTCTTTCCTTTTACTTTTCTTTCAAGCACAGGAAATTGTTTGCGTATCGATGCAACATCAAAAGGCTTTATATCTGTTTCTGCTGAAATCATAGTTGTGAATTGTCAGTGTTAGTTATCGGTGAGAGATTTACTCTCACCATTCACTACTCACCGCTCACGTTATCAATATTCAAACGTTCATCAATTTTTTGTTCGAGATAACTGCGCAATTTTTCAATCTTCACTTGTTCCAAAATATCAGCCGCAAATGCATGCAATAACAAAGCTTTTGCCTGCTTCTCGCCGATACCTCTTGCGCGTAAATAAAACAGCGCCTCATCATCTAAACGACCAACCGTGCAGCCATGTGAGCACTTCACATCATCTGCAAAAATTTCTAATTGCGGTTTCGTATTTACAGACGCGTTATCGCTCATCAATACATTTTTGTTAGATTGATAAGCGTTTGTTTTTTGTGCATCCTGTCTAACAAAAATCTTCCCGTTAAAAACGCCTGTAGAATTGCCGTCCATGATGCCTTTATACAACTCATTGCTGAAACAATTCGGCATAACATTATCAACGATGCTGTGATTATCAACATGCGTTTTGCCATTCACCATGTACAAGCCATATAAATGACCTTCATTATTCGGCGCCTCCAAAATCATGTTGATGTTATTGCGAACGGTTCCGCCATTCAATGTAACCGTAACACAATGCGTAAAACATTTGCCAACCTGTTGCACATGCGTTGTTCCAACATGATGACAATTTTCATTTTCATCCTGCACTTTGTAATATTCAAGCCTTGCATTTTCTTGTACGGCAATTTCAATTACTTCGTTGGTAAAGCTTTCATTTGCGCCATTGTTTTTATACAACTCAACTAATTGCACCTGCGCATTTTCTTCAACCACAAATAAACTTCTTGGCTGAACAAAAACATTATCATTTTCAGTGTCTGTTAAATGATAAACAAAGATGGGTTGTCCAACTACTTTATTCTTTTTCACCAGCACAAACAAACCGTTCGCTGTGAACGCGGCATTCAAAGCATTCATACCATCTTTCATGTATTTGCTGCTTTGATTTAAATATTGCTGCACATAATTTTTATATTCACTTTCCGCAGCTTCATGCAAATTCAAAACAACCAACGCATCATTGGCAAAAGTTGAAATCTCTTTTATAAAAACACCATTCACAAAAAATAATTCTGCAGCAAATTCAGTTTGCAAACGCACACTGTTCAACGTTTCATTTGATGGAACAACAGCCGTTGTATGCAACGCAAAATTCTTGTTTGTTAAACCAGTTAAGCGGGTGTATTTCCATTCTTCGTTGCGTGAAGTTGGAATACCTGATTTATTATATAATTCAAACGCCTTTGCACGAATTGAACCCAGCAAACCATTACCGGCAACTGCATTCAGTTCGTTGTATTTATTCTGTATCGTTTCAACCAAACTCATAATTAAACTTCTTCTGTTACTTCCTGTTTAATGAAATCATAACCTTTCTCTTCCAATTCCAGCGCTAATTCTTTACCGCCGGATTTTACAATGCGACCTTTATATAATACATGCACAAAATCAGGGACGATGTAATCCAGCAAACGCTGATAGTGCGTAATTAATAAAACCGCATTATCTTTTGTTTTCAATGTGTTTACTCCATCTGCTACAATACGCAATGCATCAATATCAAGCCCGCTGTCTGTTTCATCTAAAATTGCCAGCTTAGGTTCAAGCATCGCCATTTGAAAAATCTCATTACGCTTTTTTTCACCACCGCTGAAACCTTCATTCAAAGAGCGGCTCAACAGCGATTGATCGATCTTTACCAGCTTCATTCTTTCTTTCATCAGCTTTAAAAAAGAAACAGCATCCAATGCTTCTTGCCCGAGATGTTTGCGCACTTCATTCACCGCTGTTTTAATAAAGTTGGTGGTACTTACACCGGGAATTTCAACGGGATATTGAAAAGCTAAAAACAAACCTTCTCTTGCTCTTTCTTCGGGCGACATTTCCAATAAATCAACGCCATCAAATTCAACGGTGCCATCAGTAACTTCATAATCACTTCTGCCTGCCAACACAGATGCCAATGTGCTTTTACCCGAACCATTTGGTCCCATAATCGCATGCACTTCGCCTGCGTTGATTTGCAGATCAATTCCGTTTAAAATTTTCTTGTCTTCTATTTGTGCGTGTAAGTTGTGAATCGTTAACATGAAAAAGTTCTAAGTATTAAGTTCTAAGTAATAAGTTATTATCCAACCGAGCCTTCCAACGAAATCGCTAAAAGTTTTTGCGCTTCAACGGCAAATTCCATCGGCAACTGGTTCATCACTTCTTTTGCAAAACCATTAATGATTAATGCAACGGCTGTTTCAGTATCAATGCCCCGCTGATTGCAATAAAAGATCTGGTCTTCACCAATCTTGCTTGTTGTTGCTTCGTGCTCAACTATGGAAGTGCTGTTTTTTGTTTCGATGTAAGGAAAAGTATGTGCACCGCATTTATCACCCAACAACAAAGAATCGCATTGAGAGAAGTTGCGTGAATTGTGCGCATTTTTTCCAACCTGCACCAAACCTCTGTAACTGTTCTGACTTCTACCTGCTGAAATACCTTTTGAAACAATGCGGCTGCGGGTGTTTTTTCCCACATGCATCATCTTTGTTCCGGTATCTGCCTGCTGATAATTATTTGTTACTGCAACAGAATAAAATTCGCCGGTTGAATTATCACCTTTCAAAATAACACTTGGATATTTCCAGGTGATGGATGAACCGGTTTCAACCTGCGTCCATGATATTTTTGCATTCGCGCCGCAGATGCCACGCTTCGTTACGAAATTATAAATGCCGCCTTTGCCTTCTTTATCGCCGGGATACCAGTTTTGAACCGTTGAATATTTTATTTCTGCATTATCCAACGCAATCAGCTCAACAACGGCTGCGTGTAATTGATTTTCATCACGCATTGGAGCAGTACAGCCTTCAAGATAACTTACATAAGCGCCTTCATCAGCTATTAATAATGTACGCTCAAACTGACCAGTGTTTTCTGCATTGATGCGGAAATAAGTGGAAAGTTCCATCGGGCAGCGAACGCCTTTCGGAATATAACAAAATGAACCATCTGTAAAAACCGCAGAGTTCAATGCCGCAAAGAAATTATCTGTCATCGGCACAACCGAACCGAGATATTTTTTCACTAAGTCAGGGTGATCGTGAACGGCTTCTGTTATCGAACAAAAAATAATTCCCTGTTCTGCCAATTGCGCTTTGAACGTTGTTCCGATTGAAACGCTGTCAATCACTGCATCAACGGCAATTCCACTTAAACGATTTTGTTCATTTAAAGAAATTCCTAGTTTATCAAAGGTTTTGCGGAGTTCAGGATCGATTTCATCCAGACTTTTTGGCGCCACTTTTTGCTTTGGTGCCGAATAATATTTTATATTTTGATAATCAATTTTTGGATAAGAAATGTTTGCCCATTGCGGTTCATGATTGCCCAAACTTTGCCAATATTTAAAAGCTTTCAATCGCCATTGAAGCATCCATTCCGGCTCTTCTTTTTTCGCAGAAATAAAACGAATTATGTCTTCATTTAAACCGAGTGGAGCTTCATCTGCTTCTATTTGGGTAACGAATCCATATTTGTAATCACTAAGCGCTGTTTGCTCTAAGGTCTCAATCATTTCGCTCATGCTGCAAATTTACAAATCTATTTGTACAAAAAAGTATAAATAGATTTTAAAACACAGTTTTTCCGCTTTTAGAAAATAAAATTTATATACTTGCCAAATGAAAAAGATCGCATTTTTAATCTCAGTCTGCATTTCGGTTTTTACTCTAAAAGTTTTTTCTCAGCCACCTTTTTACGATGAAATCCGAGCATTTAAAATCCAGGACAGCTTGCACAAACCACCGCAACATGCAATTCTTTTTGTAGGCAGTTCTTCGTTCAGAAAATGGACGGATGTGCAATCGTATTTTCCGGGTTATACAATTATTAACCGCGGGTTTGGCGGATCTACCTTGCCCGATGTAATTCGTTATGCTGACGACATTATCTTTCCATATAATCCAAAAGAAATAGTTATTTATTGTGGTGAAAATGATTTTGCGGCGGATTCTACTATTGGCGCCGAAACCGTGTTCGACCGTTTTAAAACTTTGTATGGAATGATCAGAAAAAAACTTCCCACAGTTCCGGTTGTTTTTATTTCAATAAAACCAAGCCCAAGCAGAAGAGAATATTGGACAAAAATGATTGAAGCGAATCGGTTAATAAAAAATTATATCGGCACACAAACGCATGCGAGTTTTGTTGATGTTTTTGATTTGATGTTAAACGATTACAATCAGCCCAAGCCTGAAATATTTTTAAATGATAGTTTGCATATGAATGCAAATGGATATAAAATTTGGCAGAAAGCGATTCAACCGTATTTGGTGAAGTGATTATTCCTTCACAAATTTTTGTTTTATCGATTTTCCATTTTGAACGATGTTGATATAATAAATACCTGCCGATAAATTTTGAATGTTTATTTTGTTTGAGGATTGATTTGTTTTTATTGATCCCAAAGTTTTTCCGTTTAGATCTGTAATGAAAACACCTGCTGAATTGTTTTCCTGCAATCCATCAATATAAATAAAATTGTTAGCAGGATTTGGATGAATAATAATCATTTCATTGTCATCAAAAAATGCAGAAGCAATTGAAGAGTAAGAGAATTTCCCATCTTTATCAACTTGTTTCAACCTATAATAATTCCAGCCTTGTACCGGATGAACATCTGTTGCATTATATGATTGTGTTTTAGAAGAGTTGTCTTTACTATAAACTTTACTTATCTGGTTAAATATTTTACCATCACTACTTTTCTCAACAGAAAAATAATTATTGTTGGTTTCATTAACTGTTTGCCAGTTTAATGAAACAGATAAATTTTGTTTTGTTGCTGTAAATGAAAGAAATGACAAAGGCAGAATTACATCATTATTGTAGCGTGCAAGAGCAATATTATCAGTTACAGTGTCGTAAGCCAAACCAGATAAAATTATTTTATCATCTTGCTGAATAGCGATTGATCTTAAATAGTTATTGGCACAACCAAATGTTGTTGTTACTTTTCCATTTATACCGAATGATTTATCAATAAGCCCGTCTTTTTTAAATCTTGCCATTGCAAAGACAACAGAATCTCCGTTTGAAGAGTTCCCGGCTGCCACAATACTTCCGTCTGATTGAAGTGCCACAACATTTTCAAAAAAATACACATCAAAACTTGCCGTTGCTCTGCCATTAACTCCAAATGAAGAATCAATTTGACCATTTAGCTTAAAACGTGCAAGCATCATTTTTTCTTTTTTTGCAATAGTAGTATCACCTGCCACTATAATTTTATCTTTTTGCAAAATCATCGATGCACTCGGGGCTGCATAATTATCAGCGCTATCATAATAATTAACGTGTGTTTTAACTATACCGTAATTTCCGAATGTGGAATCACGAGTACCATCTTGATTAAATTTAAAAAATGTAATTCCATTTTCGTTAGTACTTATTAAAATTTTCCCGTTTTTTAATAAAATAATACCTGGTGTTCCATACAAATCAGATTCATAAGGTTCAACTTTACCATTTATTCCAAAACTTGAATCAAGTGTGCCATTTGAATTATAGCGTATAACTTCGAAGTTGTAAAATGATTCAAAATTTAAATTCCCCGTAAATAAAATTTTCCCATCTGGTTGTAAAGCCATACAACAGCCTTCAGCATAGTCGCCACCTAAAAAAGGAGTCTGTACTAAACCATTTAAGCCAAATGTTGAATCGAACTTACCAGTTGATAAAAAGCGAGCTATTACAAACCTTGACGTATAATATCCTTGGTACATAAAATATTCCTGCGGAGCAGCTGCAAGAATTTTTCCATCAGGCTGCAGCAATATAAATCCTGCATTATAACTTAACGAATCCAAAGTTGCTTTTCCATTTATACCAAAAGACGAATCAACATTACCATTATTTAAATATCTCACAAGAGCAAATCTTAGATCACTTTTATCTTTATTTGCTTCCAATCCACCAAGTAATATTTTCCCATCAGTTTGTGTAGCGGAAGCAGCTGATGCGATACAACCAGAATCAAAAGTTGTTGTTACTTTTCCTCCAATTCCAAAGCTTAAATCTAATGTTCCTGGCTGGCAATAATTTTTATTGGCGATAAAAATTAGAACAGGTAAAAAGCAAATTGCTTTAAGCAGTTGTAGAGTTTTCATTTAAGCAGTTTGATACTAAAGTTAACAACAATTATTAACAAGTATTACTGCTTCACTTCATTCGCCTTCAACACTCTTATAAAATTTCCGCCGAGAATTTTTTGAATATCGGTTTTACTGTAACCGCGTTCAAGCAATGCTTTTGTTATTAAAGGAAAAGATGTTACATCATCCATTTCCTGCGGCGGAAAACTGATGCCATCAAAATCACTTCCTAAACCAACGTAGTCAACACCAACAAGCTTAACGATATAATCCAAATGATCGAGCAATAAATGAAACGGTGCACGCATGTCTTTTACTTCATCAGCATATTTTAAAAACAAATAATTATCAGCAAAAAATTCCGGCTTGCCTGCCTGCATTAAAGAATCTTTTTCTGCTTTATGATTTTTTTCAAACGCTTCTTCTTTTGCATTGAATGTGCTATCCAAAAAACCTGAATAAAAATTTAATTGAATAACGCCGCCATTTTTTGCAACGGCTTTTATCTGGTCATCTTTTAAGTTTCTGTAAACAGGACATAGTTTATAAACATCACTATGCGAAACAAGAATGGGTTTTGTTGATGTATTGATGGCATCCCAAAATGTTTGTTCACCCACATGACTTAAATCAACCATCATTCCTATTTTATTCATGTGTTGCACAACCTGCTTTCCAAAATCTGTTAATCCTTTTTTGCGTGATGATTGCGCAGAATCAGTTTCAAACTTTGCACTTGTTGACCAATCTGTATTGTTATTCCAAGTCAACGTCATATAACGTGTGCCACGTGCATACAAACTATCAAGTTTATCTAAATCATCTTCCATCATGTGCCCGCCTTCAACGCCGATCATGCATGCAAGTTTATGTTGCTTTACTGCCTGCATTAACTGAGTTGAATTTGTAACAAGCATCATGCTATCAGGATTACGTTTTATCCATGCATACAATGTATCTATTTCGCGATTGGCAAAAGCAAAAGGTTGTGATTGTGTTCCATCACACCAGATAGAAAAAACCTGCGCATCAATTCCGGCTTTAAACATGCGAACCAAATCGCTATGCGTTAAACCTGTTAGATTGCTATCAAAGCGATAACCTTTTTCAATGCACGTACTAATTATATCATTGTGTGTATCGCAAACAATAGATTCAAAATGAAGTTTTTTATACGATTGCGCATTTGCATCAATCAAAAAAATCATTGCAGCAAAAACAAAAACAAATTTCTTCATGTGTGTGAAAGTAGGAAGAAAAGTCAGAAAGTCAGGAAGACCGAAGTGCGAAGCAAAATAAAAATCAGTTCGTTCTTTCTGAGTTACAGACTTTCCTACTTTTCGCACTTCAAACTTATATTTGAACCATGTCTGCAGAAAAAATTATTGCTGATTGGAAACAAAAAAAATTTAAGCCGGTTTATTGGCTTGAAGGTGAAGAACCTTTTTTTATTGATGAAGTGATTGATTATGCAGAGCACAAAATTCTAAATGAAAGCGAAGCATCGTTCAACCTCACCATTTTTTATGGCAAAGATGCAGACTGGGCAAGTGTTGTAAATGCTTGCATGGGTTACCCGATGTTTGGCGAAAGAAAAGTTGTGTTGTTGAAAGAAGCGCAGCAAATGAAAGACATCGAGAAGCTCGAAAATTATATTTCAAAGCCGTTAGCGTCAACAATTTTTGTGGTGAGTTATAAAGACAAAAAATTAGATGCACGCACAAAATTTTCAAAAGCAGTTAAACAACATGGCGAGCTTTTATCAACAAAAAAAATTTACGATAATCAACTGCCTGAATGGACGCAGGAAATGATTGTTGCAAAAGGTTTGTCTATTCAACCAAATGCGTTATCAATTTTTGTTGATCATATTGGAAATGATCTGAGCCGTTTAAAAAATGAAGTTGAAAAAATTTCCATCAACCTAAAAACAAAAACCATAACAGAAGATGATATTGAAAACTATGTTGGTGTAAGTAAAGAGTTTAATGTGTTTGAATTGCAGGATGCCATCAGCCAAAAAAATTTACCAAAAGCCATTCGCATCATTCAATATTTTCAAAGCAATCCCAAGGCTGCGCCGATGCAATTAATATTGCCAACTCTATATAATTACTTTAGTAAAATTTATGTTGCGGCTGCGGAATCAAATTATTCTGAAGCAGCATTGAAGCCTCTGTTTTATAATAATCCGTTTGCAGTAAAGCAGGCAATTGGCGCTGTAAAAAACTATGGTTATTCGGGCGCAGAAAAAATTTTATTGTTATTGCATGAATACAATCTAAAAAACATCGGCATTAATAATAGTGGAACTACTGACAGCGATTTATTAAAAGAATTAGCCGTTAAGATTATTGCTGATTAATAAGAATAAAAAAGCTGCCACGAAAATCGTGACAGCTTTGCTAAAAAATCAATTTACATTATTGCTTTACAAATTTTGAAGTATTGATCACACTTCCATTTTTATCGACAACAATCAATAAATAAGTGCCCGCGCTTAATTTGCTTACATCAATTTGTGCATTTGCTGAACTGGTTTGCTGTTGCAAAATCATCTTTCCGAAAATATCAACCACTTTTATTGTTGCTCCCGCTTTTAATGCTGATGCATTTACATTCAACACAGATGAAACCGGATTAGGATATAAATGCAATGCGTTATCAAGCTTTGTGATCGCCTGCGAATTTTCGGCATTCAATGTTGCAGTACCCGGAGACACATTTAACGTATAACAACTTGTGGTGTTAAATGCTCCGCTAACGCCAACTACTTTTATATAGAATGTTCCTTTCGCATATGATCTTGTTATGCTTTCAGGAGTTGTGCCCGTATTTTTTGAAACCGCAACCTGTGTATGGGCGCTGTTAAAAATGTGCAAATCATAATTTGCAGGAAGCGTGGTTAACGTAACAGTAGCAGTTCCTGCCGTTGTAATTGTAAACTTGTAATAATCGGATTGTGTTGCCTTACTTATTGTTCCATTCACATCTGTATTAAAAGGTATTGCTACCGCAGTTGCAAAACCGCCGTGCGGTGAACCATCATACAAACTATTGCAACTCGTTGCATTAAGTGTGGTGAATTGAGCAGTATCATAATCGCTTGTGCCAGACGAGCAATTAGCTCTCACACGCCAGTCGTATAAAGTGTTTGAAGATAAGCCACTCAAGTTCACACTTATTTCTGTGGTGCCGGTTGCCGCATTCGTCCAGGTTGTGGCAGTGTGCTCTTTATAATCCACATCGTAATTGTTTGCATTTGTTACAGCAGACCAGCCTACCGTTGCAGCATTTGTCGTTATATTATTTGATGTTAGTCCCGTTGGTGTTCCGCATGAACTTGTGTTCACTTGTCCGGCAGCCTGGAATGCCTGGATAATTCCGTAACCGCTATTAATATCATAACCGCTGCCTTCAATATCTAATGCAGTTGAAGTAAGAATCGCTCTTACCTGTGCAGGTGTTAAGGATGGATTTGCGGAAAGAATTAACGCTGCAATAGCACCAGCGTGAGGAGCCGCACATGATGTACCATAAAATGGACTGAGACCGCTAAGTATTCCAAAAGTTGTTTTAACGCCATCAGCTGCGGTAAGGTCTGGCTTGTTAAGCACAGTTCCTCCATTAGTTGCAAAAGTAAAATTGCCAGGTGTTATTGGTGAACCATCCGGATTATAAAACATACGCCTTGGTCCATCTGAAGAAAAAGGTTCTACCTGGTTTGATGAATTAAATGGATTAGGATAAGGACCGGTTGGATACCCGCTTGAAAACGCGCCATGTGCAGGTGTTGCGGCCATACAAAATGCGTTAACTGCACATGCATGACCTGATGTTTGACCATTTGTTCCAACAGTTAATTCACCCCTATTTGTATTTAAGTGAAATGCTCTTACTGCAGAGCCGGAAGTTTTGAATACAACAAGCCTGTCGCCGCTTGTTAAGCTGGGCGCAGCTATTTGTTCATATGGATTTTGCGTTCCTGACTGAACATTTGTAGATGAGCTTTTTACAGTGCCTGATGAGCTAACTAAAAAAAGATCGTAATCATCACCGGATGCACCCCAGGCATCACTCCAGTTAAGATTATATACTGAGCCTTTTGCAGTAATAATATCGCCATTAACAGGAGAACCTACAGTTCCGAAATTATGAATGGTACCTGATTTTTTACCGCTTGAAAATGGTAAAGAACCTGCATCATTAAAATCACCTTCAAACACACCTGACGTTCCTTTTGCAAGTGCACCAGAATTACCAGCCGAAGAAAAATATAATGCACCTGAAGCTGTAACAGCATCTACTGCCTGCGCAACAATGCCATCCTGGAATGCAGGCTCATCAAAATAAAAAACATCATCTACAATAATATTGCAACCGTAGGTGTTACGTAATGTTTGAATATTTGTAGCAAAAGATGCTTCACTTATATCCGCAGTTGCAAAAAACAAAGTAGCTTTTGGTGCAAGATCATGTATCACTTGCAGCATTGCTCTGCCTTCATCAGATCCGCCTGAATAATCCTGCACAACAGTTACCGGTGTTAGGTCTCCGTCAGGATTTCCCGGACCCGGCAAATCACCATTTGCAACATTATTAGCTGCTCCGTTCTTAGCATTATAGCTATCAGACAAAACACCAATCTTTATTCCCTGCCCCTCGTAACCGTATGTGCTTCTTACATCAGCAGCGCGATGTGTAACATCTCCTTCAGAAGTAACTTTTCCTGTTAGCGGATGCATTTTGTCTAGATATGCTTTTAATTGAGCGCGCACTTTTGCTACGCGATCTGCATAAGAAGTTGATGCATCTATTTCTTTTCTATCCGCATCAACAAGCATCGACTTGACAGCCGGTTGAATAAATTTTACTTCGGGAAATGCTGCAATCTTTTCAACTACTTTTAAATTAACGGATGCCCGCACCGCATGATATTGTGGCGATGCATAAATTATAGTTCCGCCCAATGAAGTGATTTTTGCAAGAAAGGCGTTGCTGATGTCTGCACTAATATCAACCTTTAATACACCCGCAAAATCAGCGTCAACATTTGCGGGAACGAGATTTAAGCCTTCCACCATTTTTTGACCAAGGCTTTCCCTAAACGCTTGCAATAAGCGAGAGTCTATTTTGCGCTCAACGGCAGTACGGCTATTTTTTTCTTGTAATAAAATCTGGATTTGCTGCATGGTTGTTTGTGTTACCTGTGCAAACGAATGCTGGCAAAACAAAATGGCAGCAAAGAACAAAATCCTAATGTAAAATTTCTTCTGCTTCATAGACAGTTTTGTTTGGTTAATTTAATTTATATTAATGCCTTATAATAGATACGGAATATTTACGCTGGCGTGCAAAAATTTTTAAACCTCTAAACTATATAAAATAACTAGTAAATATTTTTCAGATGCAATTAAAGAATTCTTATCTAATCAGCAAAATATAAACAAGCATTTATATACGCGACAACTGAATGTTATCTGTCAATAATAATACATGCCACTATTTTGAATCTTTCAATATCCGCTATATATAATAATACATATTCTCTACCAAGGCACTTTCAAACGAGTCGCAAATTTTTATTTGAGGTTTGTATCAATAGGAAAATCAATTTTAAACTGAATATTTCTACCCATATTATAAATACCGTAATGACCGTTTGGTGAGTAACTATAAAACTCAAAATATTTTAAACGACTTAAGTGATCTTGATAGGCGACATTAAATAAATTATTCCCCATTATATAAAGATTAAAAATGGTTTTAGCTTTCTTATTTGTAAAGCCTGCACCTATGCCGGCATTAAATAAAGTATAACCTGGTGTTGGTGTTTCTGTATTGTCAGTAAGATAAACATGATTCTGAGCCGCGTAATAAGCTAGTTGCACTTTTACAAAACCGTCTGCAATGTGATGTGATTTTGAGTTGAAGTCATAACGCAATTCTGAAATGCCATGTGGTGGCGGAATAAAAGGAACATATTTATTACTGTCTGACTGCAGTTTTGCAGGAATATCCTTATTCAATCCATACACAACAGAAAAAGTGTTCTCGAAATGCAACGCTTTAACAGGATGAACATCTACGCTTATTTCGCCGCCATACAGATTTGCTTTACCCTGCTGAAATTTATAGGTTTGATTACCTGCTACAAGAACCGAGTCTTGCCCAATTGAATTTAATAAACGCTGATTAAAAATATAATTTGTAATAGTGTTATTAAACAAGCTGAAATCTATGTTAAGATGTTCTGCACTATAAGTTAAGCCAACATCTTCCTGCAGATTAAACTCTGGTTTAAAAGTTGAATTTCCGATTTGATAAATATTGGTTCCAGGATGAACACCGTTTGCGGAAATTTCTGCAATGTTCGGCGCACGAAATCCTCTTGCAAGATTTACTTTAAAAGCGAGCGCATCGGTAACATTATAAGTTGCACCAATGCTTCCTGAAACACCTGAAAATGTATGCGAATAATGATAGAATGGATTGTCGGCACCCGCAGTATCTGCTCCATAAACAGCCATATCGAACCCGGTTACAGGATTTGGTTTTGAGTATAATGCTTTGTTGGAAAATGAGCGGCTGTCAAATCTTACACCACCGGCAATATCAAATTTTCCAATTGTTTTTTTTGCAAAAGCAAATGGACCAAAATCGAACTGATGATAAGAAGGAATTACAAACTCTGTTCCTTTTGTTACATCATTCGTTTGGTAAAGTCCATTCAAACCAAATGTAATATTCCATTGATTGAATGAAGGCAAATGAAATTTCAAATCATATGTAAACGTATTTAAAATAAGATATAAACCTGCTATATCCGGCATTTCCGGATGACTGAATTCCTGCCGTATGCTATGTTGAAAACCTACGTTTACATCTAACTTGCCCGCACCTAATATAAAGGAGTTGCTGGAATAAGCACGATAGTGTTGCACATGCTGATGTAATGGAGTGATTTTGTATGATGTTAGCTCAGCCTCTGAAACAATCGGGCGAACTGTATCTGCTTCTGTGATCTGTTTTGTAAACTGACGTGTTGCAGAATCGCGGCTGCCATCCGGAATTTCTTGCAAGTCGTTAAACATTGAAAGGCTCAAATGAGCATATCCCCATTTTCGATGCAGGCCTAAAGTAGCATTTGCATCTGTTTCATTAAATGCAGTGTTATATACACGTCCATCAACCGGATCGCGATAATTAGTAGCTTCTTTGTGAGATATTCTTGCCATCCATTCAAAACCATTTTTCGTACTGCCGAGCATTGCAGAGCCGCCATACAATCCATTATTGGTTTGATATTCTGCAAGCACTTCGCCAATCATTTTTCCCTCCGGTGCGGGTTGGTAAGGAATTAAGTTTACTACACCTGCCAGCGCATCAGAGCCATACGTTAAACTCGATGGACCTTTAATCACTTCTATTCTATCTATACCATATTGGTCCACTTCAACACCATGTTCATCGCCCCATTGCTGCCCCTCCTGCCTTATCCCGTCATATAACGTAAGCACTCTGTTATAACCAAGACCACGAATAAATGGTTTCGAAACATTAGGACCTGTTGTTAATGCTGTAACACCAGGCACACGTGCAATTGCATCAATAATGTTGGTGTTTACATTCGTTACAAGATAATTATGGCTGATGGCGACTATTGGTATAGGGCTGCGTTTAACCTGCGTAGCTTGCGAAAGACCTGTTACTACTACAGGGCTTTCTTCAATCATAGTGCTGCTTAACAAAAAATCCTTTGTGGTATTTCCGTTTATTAAAACATTTTGTGTAGATGTTTTAAATCCTACAAAACTTACTTCGACCAAATAATTGCCTGATGGCAGGTTATTAAAATGATAATAGCCCGCTGAATCAGCGATGGCACCCAATTTTAGATCGGGTATGTAAACAGTGGCTTTTGCCAAAGATGAATTGTTGTCTTTATCTGTTATGTGTCCTGATAAAGTTCCTCCGGAAGACCCGATTTTTTTCTTCGCGCTATTATTGTCCTGTGAAAAAACAGCCTGTTGAATGCAAAGCAAAGTGATACACATAAATATGCGCGATGCGTTTTTTACTCCCGGCAATTTATAATACAGTGCAAGGGATTTTTTGAGTATATTCTTCTGTAAATAAGTCATTGTTTTAATAGTTTAAAAGATGATTAATGGCAATCAACCTTAATAAAAATAATGTGCCTAAAAATAATTTCTGAAAAAAATTAAGAAAGAAAAGCAGGAGGACCTCTTACAGAAGATGTAATAGAAAAGCTAGAGAGTTGAGGTAATAAATAATTATAAAAAGAAGTAATAAATCTTGAAGGAGCAGCAATATCTATTATTGCAACCTCGGCATCACCGTCTTTCGCAAATTGAAACTCGCAGATTGCGCAATAATAACTTTCGTGAAGTACAGTTTTGTTCTGATTTGATTTTTCTCTTTGTGCCGCATAAGAAAAAGTATGCGTATGAAAAGTTTTTACTGCATTTATAAAAACAAGAACCAGCAGCAAAAATGCCGCACTTAGTTTTTGTATTTTACCATTACGCAGAAAGTTCATTAAAACAAAAGTAAAGCTTATTTTTAAATTTGCAACGTTGTTGTAATTTGTGCAATACCTCCCAGTCATACTTACAGAATAATTGTAATTATTTTTATTTACCACATACCGTAAAAAATTAAAACAGCGCTTTAAATTTTGCTTGTTTCATAATCAATTTATTTTTGCGCGTTATGCGCATTGCAGTTGTTCAACACGTTCATGCGGGTTATTATTCAGATTATCTTTCTTCTTTGATTGACGAAGCGGCGGCAACAGATAATTACCAGGTAAAAACCTGGAGCAATTCAATACCGGTATTTAGCCAGCATATTTCAGAAGATGCGGTTGTTTATATATTGGTTGAAAGCACAACGGGCATTGGTTTAAAATGGTGGTATGCGAGGAAGTTGCCCTCTATTCTAAAAAAAATAAAAGCCGCTGTTGTTATTGATTTGAACGGAATAAGTTCATCTGCAAAAATTCCGCAGCTTATTGCAATTGATCAAAATATTGCACAAGAAAAAAAAGATGCAAATGCAATAACAAAATATGCTGCAAATATTATTGAGAAGTCTGTAAGCCACGCGCAATACGTAATTGTCTTCTCAAAAAACAAGGCAGATACTTTATCAATAAAAAATAATAAAGAAATTATCCGGTTTACTGCGCCTGCTAATTTCAGAAAATTTGAGTGGCATGAAAAGATAATGATAAAAGCTATGCAGGCGGATAACAATGAATATTTTCTTTCCATCTTACATGATGATGATGATGAAAATTTTATGTTGTTGCTGCGTGCATTTTCAAGATTTAAAAAATGGCAGCAAAGCAGTATGAAGTTTTTGCTTTTACCAAAATATGAAGCCTTCGAAAAAAATATTCATGAAAAATTAAAAACATACAAATACAGAGATGATGTAAGATTGCTGGAAGGACTTCAGGATACAGATCTTGTTTCTGTTGTTGCTTCGGCACATTCTTTTATACATGCCTCATCTTCTTTTCCCGATCTCATGGTTTTATCGATTGCATTGAAATGTGGATTGCCAATTATTACAAATAAAAATGCAGACACAGAAGAATATCTTGGCAACGCTGCACTTTATATTGAAAATAAATCTGAGGAAACTTTGAGCGATGCTTTAATTAAACTATATAAGGATGAAAATTTGCACGCGCAATTAAAAGATGAAGCTGAAAAACAATCTTTATTTTTAAACAGGGAAGAATATAAATTGAAACTGTGGCAACTTATTAAAACTGCGGCACAGGTTTAGCAGCTAATTTGAAACATACAAAAATTATGGAGCGATCAACAATAACAATAAAAGTAAAACTTGACGAAGATAAAATTCCGCAACAGATTGAGTGGAATGCAACAGGCAGTACGGTTGAACATACACAACAGGCTAAAGGTTTTATGCTTGCATTTTGGGACGGCCAGGAAAAAACGGCAATGCGCATAGATTTATGGACAAAAGAAATGATGGTAGATGAAATGGCAGATTTTTTTTATCAAACATTAATTACAATGGCTGATACATATAATCGTGCAACACGCCAACAAGAACTAACTGATGAAATGAAAGAATTTGCAAAAAAGTTTTATCAAAAGTTCAGAGATATTCAATCAAAAGAAAATAAAAAATAGCCGTTATTGAAAAAAGACCGAAAAAATAATTATCCGGACTTTCAGACTTAAAATAAAATTTATGAATCTTGAACAAAAAGTAATGGCTGAAATGAAAGATGCCATGAAGGCAAAAGATGAAACTTCGCTGCGTGGTTTGCGCGCAATAAAAGCTGAAATTATAAAGGCTAAAACAGAACCAGGCGTAAATGGAGAATTAACGGAGGATGTTGAAAATAAAATGTTGCAGAAAATGCTGAAGCAACGTAAAGATTCCCTTGAAATTTATCAAACACAAAACCGTGCAGATCTTGCAAAAAAAGAAGAAGAGGAAATTGCTATCATTGAAAAGTTCTTACCAAAACAAATGGATGAAGCAGAATTGAAAGACGCATTAAAAGCAATCATTGAAAAGGTTGGCGCTTCTTCGCCTGCAGACATGGGAAAGGTTATGGGTGTTGCAACAAAAGAGCTTGCAGGCAAAGCAGATGGCAAAACTATTTCAGCAACGGTTAAAGAATTACTTTCGAAATAATCATAATAGAATTCTTTATCATGCGTTCTATTGTTGTTAGTTGTATCGCATGATAATAGACATCATCTTTTTAATACTGTTAGCTTTCGCTATTTTTAAAGGAATAAGCCGCGGTTTCATCGTTGCAATATTTTCATTTCTCGCTATAATTATTGGCGTAGCTGCAGCAATGAAATTATCATACATAGTTGCAAATTGGCTACAACATTCATTTAACACCAGCGCGCACTGGCTGCCACTTTTATCTTTCATTATTGTTTTAATTGGTGTTATTTTATTAGTAAGATTAGTTGCCAATGTTATACAGCGCGGAATAAATATTGCTATGCTGGGCTGGTTAAATAAACTCGGCGGAATTGTATTGTTTGTAATTCTTTACATTGCTGTTTACAGCGTTTTTCTTTTTTATTTAACTAAAATGAATATTATTAAACCCGAAACAATTGCTGCATCGCGCACTTATTCATTTATAGAACCATTGGGTTCGAAAGTAATTGATGCAATTGGTTTAATCATTCCTGTTTTTAAAAACATGTTTCAACAACTGTCAGATTTTTTTGGCACGATGGCTGCCAGACATACTTAATGTTAAGTGTATTCATTAAATAAATATTATTTTAGCGCATTACAGTTTAAAGCAATTGTAAATTTGCAATTGAAAATAAGATGCAATACGAACTAAAAAAACTTGATAAGTTTAAATTTATTGAAGAGGGTGAAGGCGAAACCATTATTTTATTGCATGGACTATTTGGTGCACTCAGCAATTTTGAAAACCTTATAGATCATTTCAAAAAGTCTTATCGCGTTGTTGTGCCCATGCTGCCAATGTTTGAGCTTGATTTGCTGCACACTTCTGTTGGTGGCTTTGCAAAATATATTCATAAGTTCATAGAAAAAAAAGGATACGCGGATTATCATTTGTTGGGTAATTCATTGGGTGGTCACATTGCGCTTGTGCACATTTTGAAATATCCTGAAAAAATAAAATCGTTAATCTTAACGGGCAGCTCTGGTTTGTACGAAAGCGGAATGGGTGATTCTTATCCGCGGCGCGGAGATTATGAATATATAAAAAAGAAAACCGAGGTAACCTTTTACGATCCGGCAACTGCAACACCGCAATTGATTGATGAAGTGTATGAAATATGCAATAACCGTTTACAGTTAATTCGCATTCTTGCCCTCGCAAAAAGTGCAATAAGAAATAATCTTGGTGAAGAATTGGGCCAGATAAAACAACCAACCTTATTGGTTTGGGGAAACCAGGATACCGTAACACCACCTTTTGTTGCGGAAGAATTTCATAAACTTATTCCTAATAGTGAGCTTAAATTTATTGATAAATGTGGTCATGCGCCCATGATGGAACAGCCACAGGAATTCAACATTGCTCTTGAGGAGTTTCTAACAAAAATTAAGACTTCGGCTGCAACTTTAGTTTAATTTTTTTTGTCTGTACAATAATTGAAAATATGTTAGTATCAGAAATAGCTCAATCTACAATTCCCGTACTGCATTACGATGATACAGTTGAAAAAGCTATTGAGATATTTCAGCAAAATAACTATCAGCATTTACCAGTTTTGCAGGAAGAAAAATATGAAGGTCTTATAAGCATTGATGAATTACTATCTGCTGAAGACACGGAAAGTATAAGCGCTCTGCAGAACAAATTCATTCATATAAGCATCAGCTTTAACCAGCATTTTTTATCTGCACTTAAAATAATTGCAGGTTATAACATTTCTGTTTTGCCTGTGCTTTCTGCAAATAACGAATTTTCAGGAGCTATTTCACAAGCAGATCTTTTGAATGCTTTATACATTTATTTAAACTGCGATGAGCCCGGCGGCATTTTTGTAATTGAAATGGAAAAACAAAAATTCTCTGTGGGTGAATTATGCAGGCTTGTAGAAACAAACGACGCGTATGTAACACAGCTTAATACTTACACTGAACAAATCTCAGGGCTCTTGATTGTAACCATCAAAGTAAATAAAACCGAAATCTCTGATATCCTCGCCACATTGCAACGCTACGATTATTCGGTACGGCACTATTTCGGCGAAGAATATTATGAAAATGAGTTGAAAGAAAACTTTGATAACCTTATGGCATATTTAAATGTTTAATCGCCGCTAACTAACCTTGTTAATATTCGTATATAATTATTGTTGTAAAATGTATTAATCTATTTTTACCGCTTACTGTTAATCTTACTTGCACGGATGAAGTTTACCCGTATCAGTTTTGTTCTTTGCTTGCTTCTTATTTTTAATTTTTGTTTAGCGCAAACCGATTCTTCATCTATTATAACATCAGCTGCTGATTCTACAATTTCTAATGATACTACATCATTATACATTGCAAGCATATCTATTTATGGAAATAATAAAACAAAAGACTTTATTATTAAAAGAGAGCTTCCATTTAAGCAAGGCGATTATGTTTTGAAAAGTGCCATTCAAAAAGATCTTGTTATTGCCCGCGACCAGCTAATTAATACAAGTCTTTTTCTTGATGTATCTGTATATATCCAGGCAGAATATGGACAGTATGTTTTTATTACGGTTTATGTAAAAGAACGATGGTATATTTTTCCGCTACCTTATTTTAGTTTGGTTGATAAAAACATAAATACATGG
>DASZUY010000211.1:0-8641 GCA_035547495.1 Parafilimonas sp.
ATAATAACAAGCAGGAAATTAATACTGCAGAAAAAAATACAAATCTACAAGGACAATCTCTGCTCAAAAACAAAACCGAAATCAATAAGCCTGTTATTGCAGAATCAAACAATAAAAAAGAAAATAGAAATGCAGAAGTAAGTGAGCCGTTAATAAAAGAAAAAAATAAAAATATTTTTAGTTTGAAGAATTCAAACATCAATAGTGAATCGCCAAAATCAAATGCTACGATTGAGAATAATGCTTCAATTCAAAATAAAAATAATGAGATCACTTCTGCGCCAAATTTAAAAAACTCAATTGCTGATGAACAATCCGCAAAAGAAAATAACGTCGGTAATATCAATGTAACTGATCAGGAAAAAATTAATTCAATCAATAATAACAATACTGAAATTGTAAAAAACAATACAGATACATCAGCTAAGACAAATGCAGTTGTTACAAATACTAAAAATTCGCGCAGTCAAAAAATTTCGCAATCAAAAAATCACAAGTGGCTGTTTGGTATTTCTGCCGTGTATGGCAGTAGTAATATCACAAGCAACCTTGTAACTCTAAATAAAAACAAATCCCTAGCTTCAGGACTAACAGGACAGGTTTCAAACAATCCAGGCGTTGAACAATCACCTTACGAAACACACCCCGCTTATAATTTGGGTATAACTGTTCAAAGAAAGATTTTTAAGAATAGTTATTTAGTTTCAGGATTAAATTTTGTGCATCTTTCATCAAAAAGCTATACCGCATTAAAGTTCGATTCTTCAATGGTATTGGTTGCTCCGGCTGCTTATGCAACCTTCAGTCCTACCACGGTCAATCTTTACAGGGCAGGTTCAGAAAAAACCTATATTGATAAGTTTAATTTTATTGAATTGCCTTTATCGTTTCAAAGCAATATTTTTCATATAAAAAACTTCGGGCTGTTGTATAATGCAGGCTTTTCTGTTATGCACCTTCTTTCATCCAAGTCTCTTATTTATGATAGCAGATCGGGCAGCTATTTTACCAATGATGATTTGCTGCGCCGAACACAATTTCAATTAACCGGCGGATTAAATTTTGAACTCAATACAAATCATACCGGAACTTTTTTACTTGGGCCGCAGTTTAAATACAGTCTTTCTAATGATGTAAAAGATAAAGACTATAATCACTTTCACTTTATAAATTACGGCATACAGGCATCATGGCTTTTTCACAAAAAATAATTCTTGCTTAACTAAAAGAATTTAGTTTTAAGCCTGATGAGTGAAATAAAATTACCTGAGTTTTGGCTGCGCGGTGCGGTTGAAAATATTCCCGCTTTATTACAACCTGTTGCGCATGCGTTGTTGCAGGCAAGAGCAGAAATAAATGAAATGATGCAGGAGTTTCCTGAAAAAAAGCTTTGGGAAAAACCTGCGAATGTTGCTTCAGTTGGTTTTCATCTTCAGCACTTAACCGGTGTGCTCGACAGACTATTTACTTATGCAAGAAATGAAATGCTAAAAGAACAACAACTGCTATATCTAAACAATGAAGGCAAACAAACAAATGATGTTACACTAAATATTTTGTTACAAAATTTCAATAGGCAGATAGATATCGCTTTAAAACAATTAAGTACAACTGATGAAAAAATATTAACGGAGCATCGCAGTGTTGGAAGAAAAAAGTTGCCTTCTACAGTTATCGGTCTTTTATTTCATGCAGCAGAACATACCATGCGACATACAGGGCAATTGCTGGTTACAGTAAAGATTTTAACAGCTAACATAATTTAATATTCACTTGTCATACAAAAACAGAATATCGCTTCGTTAGTAGGCAGTAAATTTCTTTAATGAGAATAATACGGCTTATTATTTTATCTGCTGCTTTATTTTTTGCCACACAAATTTCTGCACAATATAATTTTTCAAGAGTTGATGACTGGCTGCAACAAAACACCGGTGAAATGGGTGGTCGTTCTTATTTGATAATTTATAAAAATGGAAATATCGTTTACAGCAATGGAGTGAGTGATATGAATTATCGGCAAAAATGGGCAGTAAAAAAATTTGCAGGAAGGCAAAACAGTAGCCCGCAGGCAGATGATTATACAGACACAACAAGAGTTGCAATTGCAAGTTGCAGTAAATGGTTAAGCGCTGCATTAGTAATGACCTTTGTTGATAAAGGGAAACTAAGTTTAACAGATACGGTTGGAAAATTTTTGCCTGTGCTTTCGCAAAATGGAAAAGGAAATATAACGATAGCCGACTGTCTTTCTCATTTAACAGGAATTAAAGAACCGCCATTGCGTGAAAGTATGCAAGCCATGCGCCAAATGAATAGTATGGATGAAGCAATTGCGAATATTGCTGCATTGCCCATGGAAGGTAAACCGGGAACAGTGTTTCATTACAGCAATGCCGGTTTACAAATTGCAGGCGCAGTAATTGAAAAAATAAGCGGTAAGAGTTTTGAAGAATTGTTTGCAGAAAGAATTGCAAAGCCGTTGGATATGAGCAATACAGATTTTGGTAAAGGAAAGGTTGCATTACCTGCAGGTGGCGCATTTTCAACGCCGGTTGATTATATGCATTTTCTTGAAATGATTTTAAACAATGGCATGTACAATGGTAAAAGAATTTTAAGCGAAAAAGCCATTGCCGAAATGCAGGTAAACAGGCTAACTGAAAATATAAAGATTGGTTATAGTCCCGCAGAAGCAGGAGATTTTGGTTATGGTTTTGGTGAATGGGTTATGGAAACTTCAACTAAAGATAATCTTACAACAGCTGTTACAAGCCCTGGTTTATTTGGCAGCTTTCCATGGGTTGATAATAAAAATAATTACTGTGCTTTTCTAATGACCTTCTATATAAAAAATCAAGGCAGGAATGAAAGATATAAAACTTTAAAATCACTTGTTGATGAAAGTATAAGTGATAAATAAGTTTGTAGCCGCAATTTTTATTTTAGAGAAAGTTTTTTGTCAGTTAAATTTATTCTTCAATAAATTCTCATTGCATTCTTCATCATTAAAAAAGTTTCTCTATGAAAAAAATTTACGCTTCTCTCCTGCTTTGCTGTGCAATTAATTTTGTAAATGCACAATGGACATCAGACCGAAAACAAAATACACTTGTTGCAAATGCTAATGCAAGTGATATACAAACTGCAAACACCAATGATGGCAGAACATGGATTGCATTTTACACCCAGCGCGGAAATAATTATGATATGCGTGCACAGTTGCTGAATGCGAATGGGGAAAGAATGTTAGGTGATAGCGGCGTTTTGGTAAGTGATAAACAATCCGGTTCTGCCACTTTTGTTTTTAATGTTTGTGTTGATAAAGAAAATAATTTAATTGTAGCTTTTCAATTTTTAAAGAACGGCAATTACCAATGCGTGATTCAGAAAATAAATACGGCAGGTAAAAGGCTTTGGGATGGAGGCGTAAAATTAGGTGCAGGATTATCGCCTTATCCTGTAACATTAGCAACAAACAAAATTGCAGTAGCATGGAATAACAATAATAAAATCGATTATCAAATTATAAATCCTTCGGGCACTACTGCGTGGGCAACTTATAAAGAATATGCTGCAAACGGCGTTTCGCGTCCTCAGCTTCTTGCAAATACAAATGGTGGTTTTAGCACGGTGTATCAAAGTCTCGTTTACTTTCCGTTTTACACAAATTTATATGAGCAGCGTTTTGATTCAACAGGCAATACTGTCTGGTCTGCGCCTTCAAAAATATCAAGCCTTACAACTGCAAGCTATCGCTATTTTGATGTGCATATTGATAACGATTCAACTTATGTTGGATATTATGGAAATCCTTCGGGGAGCAACAGGTTTGATGCGTATGTTCAAAAAATAAATCCGAACGGTGTTGTAAGATGGGGAACAAACGGAAGTGCATTTGCAAATTATTCCGGCGAGAATGATCCTTATGAACAAACGATATATATCACTAAAGATAAAACCACAAATAATGTTTGGGCAGTTTGTACCATTACAAATTCTTTGCAAACATCAAGCGGTATATCTGTACAAAAATTTGATGGTCATACGGGCAGCAGGTATTTCGATGCAAACGGAAAGGTGGTTTTACCAATAAGCCCAAAATTAATAAGCCTGGCATTTTGCCAACTTTCTTTATGTAATGCAGAACCATTGTTTCTTGCAACTGATAACAGCAATGCGTTGACAGCAATTAAACTAAATACAAGTGGTGATAAAGCCTGGAAATATTTGTTAAGACCAATCGCAACAAGCAGTAACACAAAGTTTCGTTATGGATTTACTGATGTATATAACGGTCAGGCCGTTGCTGTTTGGCAGGAAGATAAAGGCAATGGTGACATGCCATACGCCCAGAATATTAAATGTGATGGAAGCACTGGTTCATCATCAAATAATGTTATTGCAAACACAAACATTACAAACAGTATTTCAATAAAAAATATTTTTCCAAATCCTGTACATGTCATACTGAACGCAACAATTGAATCAGCAGCAAAAACAAGTATTCATATTTATGTAACTGATGTAGCTGGAAATATTATTAAGCAGTTTCAGCAAAATATTTCTGCCGGCGCAAATACTGTTCAATTAAATCTTGATGGTGTAAAAACAGGAAGTTATTTTATGAAAGTAACGAACGAAAAAGAAAGTGCCGGTGTAATTTTCAATAAAGATTAAAACTAAAGAACCCAACAGGTTTAAAACCTGTTGGGTTTAATGTTATTTATACATTTCTTCTCTTAGCGCATGCACTCTTTCATCATTAATGTATTCATCAAAATTCATTAACCGGTCAATCATTCCGTTTGGTGTTAATTCGATAATACGATTGGCAACTGTTTGCACAAATGTGTGATCGTGCGAAGTTAACAACACAATGCCCGGAAATATTTGGCAGCCTTCATTAAATGCCTGTATACTTTCCAAATCCAAATGATTGGTTGGCTGATCAAGTACAATCAGGTTAGGGTTTTGCAACATCATTCGGCTGATCATACAACGCACTTTTTCACCACCGCTTAAAACATTTGTCTTCTTTAAAATATCATCACCACTAAATAACATTTTTCCTAAAAATCCACGCAGAAAAGGTTCGTCTGCATCAGTAACATGCGGCGGAACGTATTGACGCAACCATTCGATCAATGTTAATCCATTCGTAAAAAATTCACTGTTCTCAAAAGGCAAATATGCTTTGGTGATGGTTGTTCCCCATTCAAATTTTCCGCTATCAGCTTTTTCATTACCATTAATTATTTCAAAAAAATTGGTAACTGCTAAAGCATCTTTACTAATAAAAGCAATCTTTTCTCCTTTGTTGATACTGAAACTTACTTTGTCAAAAAGCTTTCTGCCATCAATAGTTTTAGAAAGATTTTCAACATTTAAAATTTGATTGCCCACTTCTCTTTGCGGCTGAAAAATAATGCCCGGATAACGGCGATTACTTGGCTGAATTTCTTCGATCGTTAATTTCTCTAATGCTTTTTTTCTTGATGTTGCCTGTTTACTTTTTGAAGCGTTGGCAGAGAATCGTGCAATGAAATCCAATAATGCTGCACGCTTCTCTTCTATCTTTTTATTCTTATCATTTATCTGGCGGCTCATTAACTGCGAGCTTTCATACCAGAAAGTATAGTTACCTGTGAATATTTTTATTTTCTGACGATCAACATCTGCAACATGTGTGCACACGGCATCTAAAAAGTGGCGGTCGTGACTCACTACCAAAACAATATTTTCATAGTCGGCTAAAAAGTTTTCAAGCCAGCCAATTGTTTCAATATCCAAACCATTCGTCGGTTCATCCAACAACAGAATATCAGGATTACCAAACAAAACCTGCGCAAGCAAAACACGCAATTTTAAATTGCCAGGCAAGTCTTTCATTAGTGTTTGATGAAACTCTTCAGTAACACCAAGGCTGCTCAACAAACTTGCAGCACCACTCTCCGCTTCATAACCACCCATTTCACCAAACTCTGCTTCCAACTCTGCAGCGCGCATTCCATCTTCTTCATCAAAATCTGCTTTTGCATATATAGTTTCACGTTCGTGCATCATCTGCCACAATTTTGCATAACCCATCAACACGGTATTCAAAACAGTTTCTTCGTCAAACTCAAATTGATTTTGTTTTAATACAGCCATGCGTTCGCCGGGTGTAATTTCAACAGAACCTTTATTGGCTTCAATCTCACCGCTAAGAATTTTTAAGAAGGTTGATTTACCTGCACCGTTTGCACCGATGATGCCATAACAATTTCCTTTTGTAAAGCTGAGATTTACTTCATCAAACAACACGCGCTTACCATAAGCCAGCGTTACATTTCTTACACTAATCATTAGGTACTAAAATTTTTTTTGAAGGCGCAAAAGTAATACATGACAGGCAATCTTCTAAAAAGCGGGAATATTTATGGAAGTCTTTAACGGCTACTATAAAACCTCTTTTCGAAATCGCATATTAAATTCTATTCAGACTTTTATATCCCCGTTTATAAAATTCCAATCAAGATGATAAACCAAAACTTACTGCTTTGAAAACTTTTCCCTCATCCCTATAATTGTTTTACAACCTTAGTATCTGCTATAAATTTTAATTGAATTGTTGTTCAAAGTGTTTTAACCATTGGCTTTATTATTGAATACTTTTAGATTACATTTAGAAAATTTGTTTTATGCCATTGGAAAAAAGGGAAACTTCTTTTACCATACGCTTTGCAGCGATTTTAATTTCTGTTATTGCTGTTGGATATATTGCCATAATTGCTGAGAAAATTATTATACCACTTGTATTTGCATTGCTGTTTTCAATTTTATTGTTGCCACTTGCAAGATTTTTTGAAAGGAAGCTAAAATTCGGACGTGGCGCCGCTTCCGGTGTTTCAGTAATATTATTTATTGCGGGACTTGTGATTTTGTTTTACGCTATCGGTTCTCAAATATCAAACCTGGTGCAAGACTGGCCACTATTTCGCAAGCAACTGGATTCATCCATCACTGACCTGGAAAAATGGATTTCAACTACGTTTCACTATAACATTCAAAAACAAAAAAATTATATTAACAACGCCGCATCGAATGTTTTATCAGGCGGCACATCAATCATTGGTTCAACCATTCTTTCAGTTTCATCCCTGGTACTGTTTGTTGTGCTTACACTGATATATACTTTTTTTATGCTGTTGTATAGAAAAGTCTTGCTCAAATTTTTAATTGCACTTACGAAGGAAAAACATAATGCGATCGTAAATGATGTAGTAGGCAACATCCAGATCGTTATTAGAAAATACATTTTAGGATTATTATTAGAGATGCTGATCGTTGCTTCACTATGCTGGATATCTTTTGGAATAATTGGTATAAAATATTTTATTTTATTAGGGTTAATTACAGCTTTGTTTAATATAGTTCCTTATGTTGGAATTTTTACCGCGTTATTGCTAAGCGCACTTGTTACGTTTGCTACAACAGGAGTTTCAACGCAATTGTTGCTAATTGTAATCACTATCATTCTTATTCATCTTATAGACAGTAATATTCTTTTACCATTTATTGTTGGGTCGAAGGTTAGTATTAATGCATTGATAACTGTAATTGGTGTTGTTGCCGGTGAAATGATTTGGGGCCTGCCTGGCATGTTTCTTTCTGTTCCGATGATTGCAATGGCAAAAATCATTTGTGACAGAGTTGAACCTTTACAACCGTGGGCAATTCTTTTAGGTCATGAAAAAGAAGAACGAAAAGTTTTAAAATTTCCGCGCAAACAGAAAAAACCAAACACACATCCTGCGAAATAATTGTTCACTTAATTTTTGATGGTGTTTATGTATGTTTTACTTAAATCTTCAATGCTCGTTGTTTTTAATTTTGGGTAATCGGCATCTTTAAGTTTTTTTAGAAAATTATATTCTTTTCCGTTCCATCTCCAAATAGGAAACTCCATTCCTGGTCCGCCAATCAATAAATCAGGATAGCCAAAATTTATTGTTGTGAGTGCCTCGGGCAGTAATCCCGGGAAATTAAGATTGGTTTTATAAACGCCATTTTTATCTTCAATGAAAGCCGCAATACTAACTCCTGTATTTCCTGAAGTGAATGTGTTTCCATAAGTGATAAATATTTCTTCTTTGCCATCTTTGTTCAAATCTGTTGGGTACACCAAAGCATCGAAAGGATAATCTTCAGAATCATCATCAATAATAAATTTTTTTTCATCCTTTGAAATTTTAATGCCGAGGCTATCAAAAATTTTATTTTTTTGATTGATGGTTAGCTTGGTCTTTACATTTTTAAAAAGAAGTGCAGCACCTTTAGATAAAGTATTATTATCTGCGGAGTTAATAATTGAATTGTTGTTTGCAGCAGGTTGATTATTATTTAAACTTGCAGTTTCTGTAGCCATGTTTACATACTTATAATCAAGGTTAACCAGGGTGTCATTTACTTCGTTAAGCTTAAAAGCCTGTTTTGCATTTGCAGATAATGTATTCCATAAGTCAGATGCTTTGCCTTTATAAGAAATTTTGAATGTAACAATATTTTGCACGGTCGACGGTTCAACTTTTTTTACGTTGATGGTTTGTTGAATATTTTTTTGCAGTAACAGCAAATCGTTATTGTTGTTATTAATGTT
>DASZUY010000212.1:0-18808 GCA_035547495.1 Parafilimonas sp.
CAAATAATGATCAGTTAAAATCTTTGCACAATTCAATTATGTATGATTGGAGCAGTGAGAAGAAAAATACAATTTTAATAACAGGACACACGCATCAGCCTGTGTTTATGTCGCTCACACATCTGGAAAGTTTATACGTTAAACTAACCGCTGCAAAAAAATCAAACGATTCATCTGCTATGAAAAATATTGAAGAAGAAATAAATAAAGTGCAGCCAAAAAATGAAACACTGCCTGATCTTTCAAAAATAATTCCTTCTTATTTTAACAGCGGTTGTTGTTGTTTTGATGATGGCGATATAACGGGAATTGAAATTGCGGATGAATGCATTCGTTTAATAAAATGGAAAAACACGCGAGAAGTACTAGAAGAAATAAAATTAAGTGAACTTGAAAATTTACTGCCATAAAAAAGCAACATCACATTCAGAATATTAATTGATACTTTAGCAAAGATTAAATCAACCGAAATGAGAACAGTAAAAACTTTCTTTTCATCATTTTTATTTCCTGCTGTATTAATTTTTTTTACTTCAGCATTACATGCACAGCAATGGGTTTCTTTGTTTGATGGTAAATCTTTGGACGATTGGAAAGTTGGCAAAAACGCTTCTACGTTTAGTGTTGACAGTGGTATGATTAAAGTAAATGGAAACACGGCGCATCTGTTTTATGAAGGTCCTGTAAACAATCACAACTTTAAAAATTTTGAATTCAAAGCAGAAGTGATGACGAAGCCGCATTCTAATTCGGGCATTTATTTTCATACAAAATTCCAGGACAGCAGTTGGCCTGAAATAGGTTATGAAATACAGGTAAATAATTCGCACACAGACTGGCGCAGAACCGGAAGTTTATACGGCATTGATGATGTGAAAGAAGTTGTTGCTCCCGATAATGTTTGGTTTACAGAATACATAAAAGTTGTCGGCAATCATGTGATCGTAAAAATTAATGATAAAACAGTTGTTGATTATACGCAGCCAACGAATGTTCCTCCGCCAGATAAAAAAGGACCGATAGATTCAAGCGGTACATTTGCATTACAAGGTCACGATCCGGGAAGCACTGTTTATTTTAAAAATATAATGGTAAAAGTTTTGCCGGATTAGCGTTTGCAAAATTTATTTTGATACATCTTTCACGCAACGAAATCCAAGATTATCGCCTGCGCTGTTTGTTTCGCCTTTGCCGCGACTGCCCGCACGATAACGAATACAATACTGATCGCTGCAAATAAATGAACCGCCGCGCTGCACATGTTTTACAACGCCGGGTTCATCAGGATCATAACTATCTTTAGGACCTTGCGGATTAAATGAAGGACTTTGCGCATAATAATCGGGGCGATAAAAATCATTGCACCATTCCCACACATTACCTTCCATATCATACAAACCAAAAGCGTTTGGCGGAAAACTTTTTACAGGCGCTGTATTTGCGTATCCATCTTCCTTTAAATTTTTATAAGGAAAATCGCCCTGGTAAATATTTGCAACAAATTTTCCGTTTGGCTTTAAATCATTGCCCCAATAAAATTTATCGAAATGTTTCCCTGCACGCGCAGCATACTCCCACTCTGCTTCCGTTGGTAAGCGTTTGCCTGCCCATTTGCAATAAGCAACTGCATCGGTATAACAAATTTGTACAACAGGATAATTTTCTTTACCGGTAATATTTGATTGCGGTCCCTGCGGATGTTGCCAGTTTGCACCTGGAATATATTTCCACCATTGCATGGGATTATCTAAAGATACTTTATGATCGGGTGGAGAAAAAACTGCAGAGCCCGGAACCAAGGCACTCGCAGGTACACCCGGATAATCTTTTGGATCTAATTGTTGTTCTGCAACCGTTTTATAACCGGTTGCTTTTACGAACGCTGCAAACTGTGCATTCGTTACTTCATGTTCATCCATATAAAACCTGCTCACCGTTACCTGGTGAACAGGTTTTGAATCAGGAAAATCGTTTGAGCCCATTTCAAAACTTCCGCCTTTAATCAACACCATTCCTGCAGTTGAAGCGTTTGCATTTGTTATGGTTGAAATATCTGCAGCAGCTTTTATCATCGCAGTTCTAGAAGGTTGTTTACATAAAGCACATGTATCTTTTTTTACAGCAATCTCTGCCGTATCACCCGCGTTTGTTTTCGCTTGATTATTGCAACTTATAATAACTATTGCCGATATAAACAGAAGAAGGGTTGTCTTCATTTAAAAACAAAATTAATTATAAGGACTAGTATATTAGTACTGATGATAAATTTTAACCATTGCAACGGCGATATATTTATTTATAAAGAGTTTTTTCAGTAGCAATGCTGATCAGCATATCTTTTAAATCCTTAGAATCCGAAACATGAAAATCGTTTACGTTCTTTAATACAGCCCATGGTTGCCTGGCTTTTGTATCAATAGAAATTTCGCGCATATCTATATTGCTTACATCATTTAAAATAAATGCTGGTCTTTTATCTGTTGCAAGATGTTTTATATTGATGTTATTCAATTTTAAACCGCTCACATGTCTTATAAAAAATCCGGATGAAGTTGCTGCACCAAACATGCCGGGTTCAGGATAACCTTTCTCTTTTTCAGGAATGGAATCATTATTAAAATTTGTAACGCCGCCTTTATAATAAATGGAGATGTTATCCAACTCAACATCTTCAATATTGTTTCCCGGAATGCCGCTAATTGTACATGCATAATCTGAATCGGCATTGTATACAATAACATTACTGATAATTACCCGATGTAGTTTTCCAACAGGTGTATTTTGCGGTGCACGCATTCTTGCGCCAAGACGAAGAAAAATCGGATCATTCACAATGTCGCGCATTGTAATGTTATCGATGGTAACATCTTCCAGCAAACCGCCATCAACAGTTTCCAGGGCAAGTCCACGGCAATAATCAAACACACAATTTGAAATGGTAATATTTTTAAAACCGCCGTTCGATTCTGTTCCGAATTTTATTCTGCCTGTAGGTTTTTCATCTGCATTATCTGAATGTTTAAATGTTCCATCCAACAAGCTGCCTTCAACATATCCACTCACCTGGCAATTGGTAATCGTTACATTTTCTGTTGGCTTGAAATAACCGAGTGCAAATGTGCTCTTCAAACAAATGCCATCATCCAATGGCGAGTTCACAAAACAATTTATTACACGTACACCTTTACAACAATCTATATCCATTCCATCGCGGTCGGTATCAATTTTTAAATTATCGATGGTAAGATTATCAACACCAGTGGCAAGAATCGCAAACCATCCGCCATGCAAAATAGAAACATCGCGAATAATTACATTGCGGCAACGATATAAGCAAATAGCTTTATTTGCATGCCTGTCATTTTTTATCCAGTCTCTTATCAAACCTTTTCCCCAAATCATTCCGGGTCCTGTTATAGAAACATCATGTATACTATCACCCCAGATAAATGCATCATGAAAATGGCTGTGACCATAATCCTGGTAAGTTGTGTTGACTGATTGTTCTGCTGCGTCATAATTTTCATCAGGGTTTTCACCAGTTGCAATCAACACAGAACCTTGTTGAAGTATTAAATGAATATTACTTTTCAAATGAATAACACCGCTCAAAAAATTTCCCGCAGGAAAAATGACATCGCCTCCACCTTTTGACGCAGCCGTTTCAATTGCTTTATTAATAGCTTTTGAATCTAATGTTACTCCATCGCCAACAGCACCAAAATCTTTTATATTATAAATGTCATTTGCTTGAGAGAAAGAATAATTAACAGTTAACACGAACAATTGAAGCAGTAAAAGCAATTTTATTTTTTTCATTTTATAAAATGATTTTAAACGTTGGTAAAAATATCATCATTAATTATGAATTCATCAGGTTTAAAACGTAAAATTTCAATCGTCTTTTCTGAATCATTGCGCCGGTTATTTTAATTGAAAAGAAAAGATAGCTGAACTATTGAATCTGTCAATGCTTAAACTTTTTTAGTAAACTTGTAACCATGAATGCAACTGAATTAAAAAATTTACAATCGCCACTCAAAGAACAATATCGCGGAAATCCTGATGCTGCTATCATCACATTAAAAGCGCAGGGCAAACTTGGCGAAGGCGTTTCATGCAGAATAGAAACAGGCAAAGCGCTCGTGGAGGCCGGTCTTCATCCTGCAACAGGTGGAACAGGTTTACTTGCCTGCTCCGGTGATATGCTGCTCGAAGCATTAGTAGCTTGTGCAGGCGTTACATTATCAGCAGTTGCAACTGCTCTTGCAATTGAAATAAATGATGGCACCATTACAGCAGAAGGTGATCTTGATTTTAAAGGAACATTGGGCGTGTCGAAAGATGTGCCGGTTGGTTTTAAAAACATTCGTTTAAAATTTGATCTCGATACTAAAGCAAACGAAGAACAGATTGCAAACTTGAAAAAATTAACGGAGCGGTATTGCGTGGTCTATCAAACACTAACAAATGGAGTTACTGTTGAAACAACCTACAACGCAAAATAATTCATCAATAATTTCAAAATAAAAAACCCGCAGCCAATGCGGGTTTTGATTAATCACCACAACAAAAAATTATTTGTTTTGTGCTGTTGCAGGACTAATTACATTTTCAATCTCCATAATTGAATTTGCAGGGAAACCACCTTTCTGCGCATGTTCTTTTATCAGCTCTTCATTCTTTGCTTTGTATACGCAATATATTTTATCGCCTGTAACATAGCTTTGAATCCACTGAATATCTGGTCCCATCTCTTTTAATACACTGCAGGATTTTTGAGAAATAGCTTTAAGCTGGTCTTGCGTAAATTGTCCTGCATTCGGAATGTCTCTTTCAATTAAATAAGTTTTCATTTCAGTTGAATTTGTGTTTGATGAATTGTTTGAGGAAGTTGTGGTTTGTGCTTTTGCAGCAAATCCTGCAAACAGCATAATGGCAAGAAGAAGTTTAATCGTTTTCATAACATTTATTTTGTTTGTTATTTAATGATATAAAATTAGCAGCACGTTATAGCGAAGACGTGTAACAAATCATTCAATCAATGGTAAACCACATAGAACAAATCGTTCAATAAATGGTAAAATTTTATCGCGCTAAGAAATTAGTGAAGTAAATCGAGATAAGCCATTGGAAGAAGCCCGTATTTCTTTTTAAAACATTTGGTAAAATAAGATGCACTTGTAAAACCTGCATCAAATGTTATTTGTGCAATGGAGTAACGTTGTTTTTTCATCAGGTCTTTTGCTTTTTCAAGCCGGTATTCTTTTAAGAACAGGTTGGGTGATAAACCAGTGAGCGAAATTGTTTTTCTATATAATTGTGATGTGCTCATAGCAACTGCATGGCAATATTCTGCCATGTCAAATTCTGCGTCCTGCCAGTTCTCTTCAAGTTTATTAAACAGTAATGCGAGTAAACTTTCATCGTTGGGTGATAAGGTCAAAAAATATTTTTTATCATTCTGAAAAAAATCTTTCTCCACTAATTCTTTCACTGTTGATGCAATCGCAATTTTTGCATCATGTGTTATCGAACATAAATTAGCTGCGAACTGAATCGTATCGCCAAACATTTTATTGCTATTCTCAACAGGTTCACCTGAATTGATGCCGATTTTAAATGCAAGTGTATTTGCAAGAGCCTGCATTTCTTTTTGAATTGCAAGCGCACAGGAAACAGCTTTCGATGCAGCAGTGAAAGAAATAATAAAACCACTGCCTTCGTGCTCTACTTCTCTGCCTCCAAATTGTAAAATATTTTTCCTGATAATATTATTGTGAGTATTTAAAAGCTCGTTCGCTTTTTCTGTGCCAAGATTGTGTCGCAATAAAACAGGATCGATTGTTTTTGTAACCAATAAAATTCTGAAACCTGAATCAGCAAAAATTTTCAAGCCATCTTTTGTAATTTTTGCATCGGCGGGATCATATATTCTTCCTAAAAAAGATTCAACGAGTGAATTATCTACTTCAATAATTTTATTTGGAATTAATCCGTGCGCCTGGCGATGCATTTCTTCAACGGCTTCTTTTGCCGGCGCATCAATCAAACAAAAAATATTTTCACGCTGTTCATCTATCCAATATGTCATGCATTTACAACCATGCTCACCCGAGTGAAAAATATCTTTCTGATGTGCTTCTGCAACATCCTTTGCTTTCACTCCCGGCACAATATGAACATCCATGTAAATGGGCATGCATAATTTTTACGCACATGAAGATAATGTTTTTTGGATTGAGGACGAATTGATGAAAGATATACCGGTTGCGGCTTTCAGCGTTAATTGGCGCTCAAAATTTCTTCAGCTAAACCAAAACTTAACGTCATACCGGCGCCGCCAATACCATTAACAATGGTTACGCCTTCTTGCGGATGATATACAAATTCTGTTTCCCCATTGGTGGGTTTCGGATAAATGCCATGCCAGCTTTGGATCATTTTCCAGTCTTTAAACACAGCAAATTTTTTAAGATAATCTGTGATGAGTTGATTAATGAATTGTTTATCGAAAGGATCAAACGCCAAAGCATATTCATGACTATCGCCAATCGTTAACTCACCCGTTTCATTTTGCGAAACCATTACATGAATGCCCCATTTTAAATAATCAGGCATTGTGTCTGCAAAATGTTTTTTTAATTCATTTAATGACGAAGCAACTTCGAAAGATTTGTAATGCGTTAATGATAAGCCACCGCATAATGCCGGACCAATGCGAAAATTATTTTCCTGTGCAACCAATCGCATCATTTGCAGTTTGCATTTGGTGAAGTTGTTTGCAAGAAATACTTCCGGGTATAAAGTTTCGAAATCAGCGCCGCTGCAAACATAAATTTCATCTGCACTCCAGCTTTGCTCACCGCTGCTTACATGCGGATGATCAATAAAATTTATTGCTGTGTTGAACTTAAATTCTACACCATATTTTTCTGTGAGATGAACAGGAATTTTTTCAATCGCAACTCTTGCTTCAACAATCATATCATCTTCACTATACAAAGAACCTAAAAGATCTTTCGGATTGGCTGCCTGCGTTTTTTGCAGCGTTTCATCTTTATTTAAAATTTTTACCGGGCGTAAATCTTTATTTGCCTCCACAAATTCTTTCATCACATTTAATTCAAGATCGTTATAAGCAAGATGCAAACTTCCCACTTCATCGTACCAAAGCTTTGCTTCATTACATAGTTCTTTCCAGATAGATTTTGAACGAAGCGCTCTTTCATACAACACACCATTTGGCTGACCAACCGGCCAAATCATTCCAAAATTTCTGATGGATGCGCCAACAGCTTTTTCGTTGCGCTCAAACACCAAAACTTTATAACCACGCTTTGCTAAACTGCTTGCTGTTGCCAATCCTAAAATTCCTGCGCCAATAACAATTGCATTTTTATGCTGCATGTGTTGTAAGATTTGTTGACAAACCCGGAAGTGATTTATACTTTTTTTTGAAATAAAACGCCGCAACTATAGTACCCGCAATGCCAATAGATGTTACTGTAAACACTGCGTTTATAAAAAATTGCGTCCATGATAATTGCACGCCGGTAAATTCTTTCAGGAATAAAATCAGGACGCTGCCGAGATAACCAAACGCATCTGAAACATACATAAGGAAACCAACATTGCTTTGCACTTTGTATGTTGCTATCATTCGTTCATAATATATAGCATTGAAAGGAACGTAACTGATGTACAAACCTGTTCCAATTGAGATCATCCACCAAACCGGGTTAATTAGTTTATTGATGAAAAGTAATGTTGCAATGAGTGCGATGATGTAACCGCAGATAATGATATAATGATTTAACATGAAAGCACGCACATTATTTTTAACAAGGATGAGCAAACTCATGCATAATAAAACGATCACCGACACCGGTGTTTCCGTTATCGTAAAAATATCGGGATTATTTCCGTAACCTAATTCAGTATATAACTCATTTGAAAAGTTATCGCGGAAGTCGCGCAGAATGGTTAGCAGCACATACGTTGTTACAATGGTTACAATGCCAGGTAAAAAAGTCATGATAAAATTTTTACGCTCTTCTTTCGTCATCGGTTTTCTTACGCTGCGCATTTGAATATCTTTTTCTGTTGGCGCAGGCATGTGATTTAATAACCACGTAAATAAAAATAAAGGCACAAGAAAAATAGAGCCTGTATAAAAAGGCATCCAGAATTCACTTACATGATGATTCAACATCAAACTTTTACCAATAGTTTTTACAGCACCTGAAGAAAAAATAAAACTTACAGAAAGTACTGCGCCCATAAATTCTGTTGCCCGTCTTCCTTCAAGATAACTAAACACCAAACCCCAGATCATTCCCAACGGAAATCCATTCAATAACAAAAAGAAAATATTATAGGGTGAAGGTGTTATGGCAAACAACAAAAGCATGAGCCATGCGATCACAATTAAGATGATGATTGTATTGGCTCTTTTGCCGGGTTGCATGCCTGCAATAAATTTTATTCCATAAAATTTACTCAGCATATACCCAACGAGCTGAGCGGATACAAGCCATACCTTGTAATCTATTTTTAAAAAATATAAATCGTTGAAACCTGCAGCAGTAAATGGTTTTCGAAATGCATACATACAGAAGTAAACACAAAAAGAACAGATGGCTGCGTAAATACTTACGAACCACGCAGGTGCCTTTTCTAATTTATTTTTCCAGGTTTTTGAAACGAACATTTAATAATGAGCAATGAATAATTAATAATGATTGCCTCGTACATTTCACATCTTGCTTATAACAAAGCAGGCAGTTCTTGTAAACTGTCAATAATAAAATCAGGTTTGTATAGAGCGAGTTGATCTCGCGTATAAGCGCCGGTTGTAATCGCAATTGAATACAAACAATTTGCGTTTATTCCTTCACGCACATCAACTTCTGTGTCGCCAACCTTAATCACTTTTTTGGGATCGGTAACGTTAGCTCGCTTCATTAATTCCTGTATCATGTAAGGTTGCGGTCTGCCTTCTTTTGCTTCATTACTGCTGATAACAAAATCAACAACATTGTTTTTCAGCCAGCCTAAACGATCAATAACAACATTGGTGATATCGCTGAAAAAACCTGTATCCAAACCAATCTTTACATTATTCGCTTTTAAAAATTGAAAGGTGTTTAACACATAAGGCAACGGCTCCAGTTCATTTGTTGTTGAATAATATTCAATCATGTTCTTTATAAAAAAATCATGCATTGCATTGATGTGATCAGTCTTGATGACCGATTTGTCCTCTGCAAATTCTTCGAGTAGTGTTTGTATAGCGTCTGTTTTTTTATAACCCATCACCGCAGCAATTTTTTCTTCCGGAATGTTATATCCTTTTTGCTGAAATGTTTTTTCAAACGCTTCTGTAATTTCTCCTTTATCTTTTACTGTGGTTCCCGAAATATCAAACACTGCTAACTCAATAGAATGTTGCATCAGTTTTATCTTTTAAATAGTTTGTGATTAAAGTTTTGAAATGTGATATTGGAATTAAAACGGCGTCAGGTTTTTTTGCTTTCTCATCCCACAAACGCACCTTTATAATGTCTTCGAAAAAAGGATGTTGTTCAAATGATAAAACTTCAGATTGATCCATAGGACCGCCCTGCCATTGCAATGTTTGCAGGCTTGCTTCAGATAGTTTTGACTGATATGTTTCATCGGTCGCTACTAAATATCTTTTTGCATTCACATGATTTTCTACCATCGCGCAAACACGGGCTGAAAATCCTTTTTCTTTTAAATATTGTGCGCCCAATCCCTCATGATTTACCACGCCAAAATTTCCCATTTCTTCTGTTGCTTCAACATGCTTCAGCAAATGACCAACGTCATGTAAAAAAGAACCTAACACCAACTCTTCATCTTCACCTTGCGCCATCGCTTCCATTGCACATTGAATCATGTGTGATGTTTGCGACACCGGTTCACCATCATAATCTTCATCGCCATACTTTTCATACAGCTCCATTATTTCATTTGCTGTTTGCTTGTACGTTCTTTCTAAATTCATAATGTTTATATTTTAAGACTGGATGCATTGTTTTAAAAAGGCCCCGCCTGGAAAAGCGGCGCTTTGCTTGTTCTCTATCAATTATTAATCTAAGAAAATTATTTCAGCAACCACATGGTTTGGTTAAGATCATCTGACCCAAAACCCTGGTTTGATAAAGCGGTGTTCCAGTTACCTGCATTTTGCGTTTGTTCTGATACAGGATATGCCCATCTTTTCGCTATCACACCATTATTGCCCACACCGCTGCCAGATTGAAATGCCGGCACGCCTGTTCTCCTCCAATTATAATAAGCTTCATAACCAGAATTCTCGAACATGGCCAAATACTTCTGCATTATTATCTGATTGATTGCCGTTGCAGGTGTGGTGGAAAGCTTTACTGAACTTTGTGCATAATAATTTGCAAAATCGAAGTTGAACTTATAAGCCTGAACCTGGGTAACTGAGTTTGCGCCGGCTGGCAAAAAATAGGCACTAAAACTTGTGTTACTAACATCAATACCATAAAATTTCATTGACTCAATAATACCGTTCTTATAATAAGTTTCTGCATTACCGCTTACCCAGCCACGTTCAATAGCTTCAGCAATGTTGAAGAGCATTTCTTTATATCCTACTAATACGTCGGGTTCGCCGGTGAAATTGGAATAATATCTTTTTCTGTTTATGAACGAATATTTACCCGCACTCGCATTACCGTACATTGTTTGCACAGGCTCGCCGGTACTTGCACCTACAAAATATTTAAACTGGCAGGGATCAGAAGTTCCATTCCACAAAGCGCCTGCAGGCTCGCATGTTATAAAAACCCTGGGATCGCTTAAACCGGTTAATGCACTCACGTATGTTGCAGCCATGTTATATCGCTGCGCTATGGAGCCATAGTTACTGGGATTGAATGGATAAGTGCTGTACGTATTAGCGCCACCCGGGTTATATACAAACTTTAAATCATCCTCCTGACCTGTAAAGAGTGGATATTTTTTTACGTTCCCCAAAATAGCAGCGAACTGTGCAGGTATATTTAAAGACGGATCAGCAGCTTTCGAGCTCAGCTCTATTAATACTCTAAGCCGGAAAGCGTTTACTGCTTTTTGCCATTTGGAAAGATCACCTCCATAATAAATATCCTGTGAAGAAGACAGGGTATAATCGTTTGCGGAAACCATTTCTCCCATCTCCGTATTCGCTGTGTCCAATTCGTTTAACACATAATTAAAAACATCTTTTTGTGCGGTATATGCAGGTGTAAGATTTGCCGCTCCTTGCAGTGCATCAGACAATGGCACATCGCCAAACAACATAGTAAGATTATAATAGTAGTATGCATCTATAAACCTGCCTATTGCCTCGTATGGGTTTATTGCAGACCCACCTCTCACCGTATATTCGCTGTCCATTTTTTGAACATTTTTAAGCACGAGATAAGGATCATAGCTGCTGTTATCTCCTGTCCAGGAATAAATATTATTCCCGTAATAATCATAGTTCTGGCAGTGATACTGGTTCCACGCATGTACATTATCCCATGAGTTGATACCACCAAGGCTACCTGCACTGCCGGTGCCTGAAATATCAGTAAGCACAGTACCGAGTATTTGTTGAGCAGGTACACTTTCGGGATTATTTGGATTTACCTGTTTTTCCTGTATTTGTTTTTTACAGGATAACATAAGCAACGTTCCTGTACAAAACATCATAATATATTTAAGAGATTTCATAATTACTTGCTTTAGCGTTTTTTAAAATTTTAAAAAGTAAGGCTGATGTTGATACCATAGCTGCGTACGGTTGGTGTTTGCAAACCTGAGCCGGAATCTTGTGTATACTGGTCAACATCAACATCTTTATATTTATTGGGAAAGATGTACAAAAGATTTCTGCCAACAAGTGATATGCTCGCTCCTCTTATAAATGATCTGCCAATTATATCTTGTGGCAAACTGTAGGTTAAGGTTACTTCTCTCAACTTTGCGTAAGTTTTCTTGATAATGTCAAGATCAGGAATAGAAGCCATGCGCGTTACAAAAGGTTGTACCTGGCTTTTAGTAGCATTCACAGTTTCGGTCAGATCTTTCATATTAATGATTTCACCTGTGATCGGATCTAACTGAATTGGCGCTCCGGTCAAATTCACACCATCACCTAAATAAGCAGCCACGTTGGCTTCATCAGAAGGTCTTGCTGCACCAAATGCGCCGGTTGCACTTTCAATATGACGACCTCCCTGCAGAGTTTTCTTTCTTACATAATCTTCCATTACACCGCCAACCATACCATCAAACTGGAAGTGCAATGAGAAATTTTTGTAACTAAACATGTTTACAATACCCCATTGAAAATCGGGATCAGCATGACCGTAAACTTTCTTTGCAGAAACACCAAGATCAGAATATCGCAGGTAAACACCGCTGCTTGGGTCAATAACCATTTTACCATCAGAAGTTCTTACAAATGCATCTCCATAAACAAGGTCTACACGCTGACCATTGTACTCATAATTATCAGGGTTGGAATAGTCGATCCACTTTCTTACAAAGCTTGCGTAGTTAACGGTAACATTCCAGCTAAGCCCCTTCGGATTAGTAAGAACCTTCGCATTTAAAGTTGCTTCCCAGCCATCGTTCGAAAACACATTTCCGTTTGTGAGGTAAGATGAATAACCGGTTGCATCGGGAATATATTGATTCACGATTCCCTCATCTCTGTAGTGATATCTTGTAACATCCAATGCTATTTTGTTTTCAAAGAGCCGGATGTCTGCACCAAATTCCAATGCTTTCCTATCATTCGTTATAATGTTGGGGTCAATAAGCTGATCACTGAATTTAGCGCTGCTTTGACCGCTGTATGTTGGCGATTGTGTATAGGTTTGACTAAACTGATAAGTAGGTCCGCCATACGGAGAATACCATGTATAACCATAACCTGCAGCCGGTGTAGAACTAACATCAGGAGAAAAATAGGGCGTTGTGCCGCCGGCTTTACTCTCTGCATAAGAACCGCGCAGCTTCAAAAACGAAATTACTTTTGGCAGATGCACATACTCTGAGATTACAGTTGCAAGATTGAATGACGGGTAATAATAACTGTTGGTGTTTGCTGGAAGCGATGATGATTTATCAACGCGTCCGGTTACGTTTGCAGTAACGTAAGATTTATATCCTGCATCAATAGAATAATAAGCGCTTAGCACCAGCAGGCTTGAGTTGAAGTTGCTGCCCGTAAGTGCACCCTGTGAATTTGAAAATGAATAGATGCCCGGTACGTTAAGATAGTTAGTAGATTCAAAATCGGAGTTGAAAGTAAAATTTCTCACATTAGCACCTGCCAATGCTGAAAGGTCTAAAAACCCTGCAATATTATCATGATTAAACCTTGCCTGCAATTCTTCATTCGATTCGAATAACGATCTCCGGTCTTCCCTGTAGTCGCCCTGGTGTAATTCACGTCCGTAAACATCGGCAGAGTAAGGCAGCTTTTCAGAATTAAACATATCATAAGCTGTCATACTTGGTCTGAATTGAAAATCTATATCCTTATTCAGCTTGTAGTTTAAAGAGAGATATCCATATTCATTATTTTGATAATGGCCACGCAGCCATTCGTACGACATAAACCAGGGATTATTATATCGATAATACTCAGCATAACTTTGTTGAAGACCTACTTTACCGGGCTGCCAGTAATTGCGGATGTTTGGCTGATCAACACTCCAGTCGGCGCCGCCCCAGATAACAATATTGTAAATAATACTGTTCGGTCCATAATTTACATCCGGTACGTTTGGTGTTGACTGCCTGCTATAATTAAAATAAGCAGTAGTGCTCAACTTATCATTAAATCTTTCTGTAAGACTTGCTGTGAAGTTGCCGTTGTTAAGCTCGGTATTCGGCACAATACCTCTTTGATAAGTATTTCCCAGTGAAAGTCTGAAATCAGTTTTTTCAGTAGATGAACTTAAGGATATGCTGTTGCTTTGCAACAAGCCGGTTTGCAGAAAATTTTTCAGATTATCTTTTCCACGCGCAACCCATGGTGTCGGATCCACGTGACCTGTATAAGTAGTGCCATCGGCAAATGTTGTTGTATAAGTTTGATTAGGATCATACGTTCCATCAAACTGTGGAATAGGCTGTCCTCTGAATTCAGGTCCCCATACATCATAATCATAGTCATTCACGCCTACACCTACAGCGCCGTTACCAAAATAAGATGCAGGACTCGAACCACCACCTCCAAATGCATACTTGCCATTATCACCAGGACCATAAGCGTCATTATATTTTGGCAGTGCAATAAAACTTCCATTGAATTGTGTGCTGTTATTGAATGTCACCTGCAAACCTCTTTTATCCTTCGTACCTTTTTTTGTATTGATGATAATAGCCCCATTTTGTCCCTGGAAGCCATACAATGCTGCAGCACTTGGTCCTTTCAATATTGAAAAAGACTCGATGTCATCAGGATTGATATTGTAAGTATCTGAGCTGATGGGCACACCATCTACTACATACAATACATCAGCCGAACCTCGTAACGCAATTCCTGATGGATGACCAATTTCCTGGTTAATGTTCACCGTTAAGCCCGCCACATTGCCTTTCAAAGCGCTCATTGGATCCGGTTCGCGTGCCTTTGTAAAAGCTGCCGCATCTACTGTTTGTATTGAATACCCTAAACGTTTCGCTTCTTTTTTAATACCGGTTGCTGTTACCACAACATCCGTTAACAGTTGAGATGACGCCACTAAAATGATACTCATAAAATCAGCTCCGCTTACTGTGTGTGTTTGCGGAGTGTAGCCGATAAAGCTTACTGAAATGGTTTTTCCTTTTGCGGAATTAATTGTAAAAAAACCTTCATTATCAGAAAGCACACGAAGACTTCCTGAAGAAATAGTTGCACCAACTACCGGTTGTTGCGTGGCAGAATCAACCACCTTGCCATGTAGTTGTACTGTTTGTGCGCTTAATTGAAAAGCGCCGAATAAAAAAAATAAACAAATAAAAAATTTGCTGTAAATAAGTAGTGCTTGCTTCATAACATCAGTTTTGTTTCTGAAGCCGCAAAAGTATCTGTACGCTTATCCGCCCTATTTAAACTGGCATTAACAAATGATGAAGTAATTGTGAATTTTTGGCCCTTAACAAAAGCATAATAATTACGAAAGATTAAGTTTAAAATTTTTAGTTATATCATCAGGATTTCCTTTATAAAATAAAGAAAGCAACTTCACCTTTACTTAATACCTGAGCCATACCTGAAGGCAGTCAAATTCCTGAATTGGTCGTTCATCTTTCGATCATCCTTCGTTCATGGAACATCTTTTATAGTGATAATGATGGGAAAAGGTGTCAGGTAGATATAGAGGTTGATTAGAAAAAATGCAAGTCTATTTTTTTTTGCAACCTGACTTTCGTTCTGGTTTAGCATACGCTTATGGTTGCCCAACCAATCCGTAGCTTTTGCCTGAATGTGACCCCGCAGAGACTCGAACTCTGGACCCGCTGATTAAGAGTCAGCTGCTCTACCAACTGAGCTACGGAGTCATATTTATTTTTTCTCCGAACGCTGAACCCTCCCGATTAATATCGGGGTGCTCTACCAACTGAGCTACGGAGTCAAATAATTTATTAAGGGCTGCAAAAATAATTGATTACAGTATTTTGCAGCCTAAATATTTTTAATGGCTGATAACAATAAGCTCATTATTATAACAGCGCCTTCAGGTGCGGGTAAAACTTCTGTTACCAAATACCTGCTTTCAAAAATTCCCGCGCTTGCTTTTTCTATCTCTGCCACTACAAGAAAACCACGCAGCAACGAAGTGGACGGTGTTGATTATTATTTTATTACTGAAAATGAATTTCACGATAAAATTCTTGTGAATGAATTTATAGAATGGGAAATGGTGTATGAAGGAAAATATTACGGCACATTTAAAAATGAATTAAACAGGATCTGGAAAGAAAATAAAACACCATTGCTTGATATTGATGTGAAAGGCGCTATTCATGTGCACGAACAATTCAACGATAATTGTCTTACCATTTTTATTGAGCCGCCTTCTGTTGAAGAATTAAAAAAAAGATTGCAATCACGAGGCACTGAAAGTCTTGAAAGTTTACAAACAAGATTAAATAAAGCAATATTTGAATTATCGTTTAAACATCAGTTCAATAAAATTGTTATTAATGATGATCTTGAGCGTGCATGTAATGAAACGGAAAAAATAGTGCGTGAATTTTTGCAGACGTAAGGATTACATTTCACTTTTCAATTTCATATCTCACATCTTACAATTATGTCTTTATTAAAAAATAAAACAGTTTTTATAACAGGAGCGAGTCGCGGTATTGGAAAAGCAATTGCAGTGCGGCTTGCAGCAGAAGGCGCAAATATTGTTGTTGCTGCAAAAAGTATTGAAGAAGATGCAAGACTTGGCGGAACAATTTATTCTGCCGCAAACGAAGTTGAACAAACGGGTGGCAAAGCACTTGCAGTGCAGGTTGACATTAGAGATGAAGAACAAATTATTGCTGCCGTTGAAAAGACTGTTGAGACATTTGGTGGTATTGATGCAGTCATCAACAATGCGTCTGCTATTCAATTATCCAATACGGAACAGTTAGATGCAAAACGTTTGGATTTGATGCTTGATATAAATGTACGTGGCAGTTTCTTGGTCACAAAACACTGCATTCCTTTCTTAAAAAAATCTGGTAACGCGCATATACTTACACTTTCTCCACCAATAAATCTTGATGAAAAATGGTTGAAGAATCACATCGGTTATACAATAAGTAAATACAGTATGAGTATGCTGGCGCTTGGCTGGGCAGGCGAATTCAAAAAACACAAAATTGCTTCAAATACATTGTGGCCGGCAACAACTATTGCAACAGCTGCAGTAAAAAATTTATTAGGTGGCGAAACATTAATGAAGATGAGCCGCACACCACAAATAGTAGCAGATGCTGCATTTTATATTCTCAATAAAAATGCAGCAGAATATACAGGCAATAATTTTATTGATGAAAAAGTTTTGAACGAAGAAGGGATTACAGATCTTTCAAAATATGCGGTTATACCAAACGGTAAATTATATCCTGATCTTTTTTTATAGCAGCCAGAACAATTCATAACCAGCACTAAAGCGGGCATTGTTTTATCTCGGTTTATACTTCGCCTCATCGTAAATCTGTTTTTCAGGTGTATTCAATAACTGAGGCAATGTTGTTTTTGGATGTGCATCCATCCATTTTTTTACAATCTGCCAGCCAATAAACTGTCCAATAAAACCCGGCGATTCTTTTCCAAACGCTTCCGTATTCGGACCATCCTGCATATAATCTCTCACCTGGATCGGGTCAGTTATAAACAGCAAATTATTCTGCACAAAATAATTCCAAATGTCAGCTTCGTTATCATAACAACCCTGCAATTGCGCTTTTGTATAACCTGTTTTCAAAGTATCATCAAGCTGCGGTAAAAAATGATCGAGCAAATACAAACGCTTGCCCGCATCAATCATTTGATAAGCCAACGGATCACTTCCATTTTTTTCAGGATAAATATCACTGATAATATTCTTCATACAATTTACCGGTATATATTCCGGCTCAAACCTGCGTTGCTGATAATCAGGATATACTTCTGTAATAAATTCAGAATGATAAACAGAAAAATCTTTACCGAGATATAATTGCAAACCAACCGCAAGCCCGCTTTGTGTAAGCACATTTGCATAACCTTCAACCGGGCCAATAAACGTGATAACATTTGCCGGCGTTTTGTAATCGGAAAAATAATACTTCACATATTGCAAACCTTTTTTTATTTGATTGAACGGCGCTTCAAAATCTCCAAACTTTTTTTCTGCAGCATCATACACAAAAGCATAATCGTGCAAAAACATTTTTATTTTTTGCTGAACTGTATCCGGCTGCGGTGTTAATATCATAATGTTATATAAATAATCATTCAGAAAAGAACCATATTGCTGCTGCAGTTTGTTAAGTGATTGTTCAACATTATTTGTATCGATCGAAAACAGGTCTTTATCAAATCGTTTTAACTGCACATCAATCTTAATATTTGAAACATCCGGCGCAGATTTTTTATGGTTGCATGAAAAAAGTACGAGACAAAAAAGAAGAATCAGAAAATTTTTCATATGCGAATTAAATACTTGTATGCAAAGCAAGTTGTTAATAATTTTTTTAAGCGCGAACTTTGTACAAGAAATAAATCTACATGAAGATTTCAATAGCGCAGCAGAATTATCACATCGGCAATTTTGAAAGTAATACAGAAAAAATTATTGCAGGAATTAAGCAGGCAAAGAAAGAAGGAGCCGACCTGGTAATGTTTAGCGAGCTGAGTGTTTGCGGTTATCCGCCAAGGGATTTTGTTGAGTTTGATGATTTCATTAATAAATGCTACAAAGCAATTGATGAAATAAAACTGCATGCAGATACGATTGCTGTATTGATCGGCTCGCCTGCAAGAAATCCGCAGATTGAAGGAAAGGATTTGTTTAATGCCGCGTTCTTTTTATATGAAAAAGAAATAAAAGCGGAGATACATAAAACGCTTTTGCCAACATATGATGTGTTTGATGAATATCGCTATTTTGAACCTGCATTTGAATGGAACGTTGTTGAATTCAAAGGCAAAAAACTGGCAATAACTATTTGTGAAGATATCTGGAACCTTGGTGACAATCCATTGTATCGTATATGCCCGATGGATGCATTAATAAAACAG
>DASZUY010000213.1:0-5000 GCA_035547495.1 Parafilimonas sp.
TGTGCAAATTCACCTGTTCTCTTTCAGCATAATTTTGCTTATCTGTATTTATGTTTATGTTCAAATCATTTCTATCGATGTAAAAATTTCTTTTACTTAACAATTCTCCGTTTTCATTAAAAAGAAAAAGGCTTGAAACACCCGAAGGAAAATTTGAAGCAGGAAGATTTAATTCATACATCCCCCGCCCTGTTGCAGCAAAGCAAATGCTGTCGTTATGTAACCCGATTAAAAAAGTTGTATAGTCTTTTTTGAAAATAGAATCTTCAAGCAACACTCTTACTTTAATGTTTTGAGCAGTTAGTTCCATTATCGCAACCTGTCCTTTAAAAGGATTAACAGCTTGTAACGTTTCTATAGAATCATACTTTCCATTTGTTTTTAAAAAAACAGAGTAGGTTTTATAGATTGAGGGCTCAAAAGAAAATTTTCCAATACCTCTTTCATTTGTAAGAAATCTTGCCTCAATCACACCTTTATTATTTTTCACAAAGCCAGAATCAGCAATTGCATTTCCATTTTCGGTTAACACTTTAATGCCAAATAGCATTTGTGCGCCAGACATTATATTGCCACCTTCGGGATATATTGTTATTATAGGAGTTTCGTTTGCTTTTGATGATTGGCTATTACTAAGGCTGGTTGTAATTTTCTTTGTATTGAATACGTAAACAGGATGCACTGATATATTACCCATATTATGGGCGAGCATATTTTTTGTATACGCCCGAAACCAATAGTAACCGTCTAGCGAAGAATCAACTGTATAATTGCCAGACTGCGGGCCGTTTGAAACATCAAGAACCCAACTGTGAATTACTTTATCATTCGCATCAACAAGGTCTGCATACAATATTTTACTTCTGTTGGTTAATCTACCGGTTAACGAATCGGTAAGCAATGCTTTAAAATAAATTGTCTCGTTTAAGCTGTAAGATTTTTTATTTGTTATCAATACTACTTTTTCGGCATTGGCTGCACGCACGCTTTTTACAAGTCGATATGCAATATCATTAATACTACTAATGTTTTGGGCAGTTAAAACAGCAGGGACAATTAAGATGGGAAGAAATATTTTTAAAACCTTCATACAGCAACTTTAGTTACCGCTAAGCTAATCGTTTTCTGTTATACGTTACCAATACGGTTTAATCAGAATTGAAATACGGATAACACATAAACAAATTAACTTGCAACTCTAACATCGCTTTTATATGAATAAAGTTTTTGCGAACGCAGATGCAGCCATTTTCGATATTGAAAATAATGCTACAATAATGCTTGGCGGTTTTGGACTTTGTGGTATTCCTGAAAATCTGATTGATGCTTTAAAAAGAAAAGGCGTAAAAAATTTGACCTGCATTTCAAACAACGCCGGTGTTGATGATTTTGGTTTAGGATTATTGCTTCAAACAAAACAAATAAAAAAAATGATGAGCAGTTATGTTGGTGAAAATGCAGAGTTTGAAAGACAATTATTATCCGGCGAATTAGAAGTTGATTTGATTCCGCAGGGCACGCTGGCAACACGCATTCAAATGGCAGGCATGGGTATACCCGCATTCTTTACGCCGGCAGGTTATGGAACTGAAATTGCACAAGGCAAAGAAGTTAGGAATTTTAATAATAAAAATTATTTGATGGAATATGCATTGCATGCAGATTTCGCGTTCGTAAAAGCATGGAAGGGCGATTCATTAGGCAATCTCATTTTCAAAAAAACAACAAGAAATTTTTCTACATCGATGGCAAAGGCAGGAGATATAACTATTGCTGAAGTTGAAGAATTAGTTGAACCGGGAGAAATTGATCCGGACTTGATTGATGTCGCCGGAGTTTATGTAAAAAGAATTTTTCAGGGAACGAATTATCAAAAAAGAATTGAAAGACGAACAGTGAAAATTCTGAATCATAAATAATGAATGTGATTTAATTCATTCTATTGAACTTTTAAATCGTAAATCTTAAATTGAAATGGCTTTAGATAAATTCGGAATTGCAACACGCATTGCGCAGGAATTAAGAGATGGAATGTATGTAAATCTTGGTATCGGTATTCCAACATTGGTTTCAAATTTTATTCCTGATGGTATGACTGTAATTCTGCAAAGCGAAAATGGAATTTTAGGAATGGGTCCGTATCCATCGGAGGAAGAAATAGATGCTGATTTAATTAATGCAGGAAAAGAAACAGTAACATTAATTAAAGGCGGAGCGTTCTTTGACAGTGCAGAAAGCTTTGGAATGATACGCGCAGGCAAAATAGATTTAACTGTGCTTGGCGCAATGGAAGTTAGCGAGACTGGTGATATTGCGAACTGGAAAATTCCTGGTAAAATGGTGAAAGGCATGGGCGGCGCAATGGATCTGGTTGCAAGTGCAAAAAATATAATTGTTGCGATGCAACATACCAATCCAAAAGGTGAAAGCAAGTTATTATCAAAATGTACTTTGCCATTAACAGGTTTAGCATGTGTAAAAAAAGTAGTTACTGATTTAGCGGTGCTTGATATAACCCCCGAAGGTTTTTTATTAAAAGAAACGGCGCCGGGTGTAAGTGTTGATGAAGTAAAATCAAAAACGTTGGGAAGATTAACTATTGCAAATGATGTAAAAGAAATGAAGATTTAATTAGTGAAAAATAGCATGTCACGTCTGATAGAGTTGCACATCTTTATATAATTTATTCCAAAACTTTATGGCTGTTATTATTGATTATGAAGATCGATACCAGGAAGATTTTCGAAGATTAAATCTTGAATGGCTTGAAAGATTTAATCTTGTTGAATCTCATGATTTAGAAGTGCTCAATCATCCCAGAGACAATGTAATAGATAGCGGTGGATTTATTTTTCTTTTAAAAGATAATAATAAAGTAATTGGTTCGGCAGGTATTCTTAAAGTAAATCATGAAGAATTCGAGCTGATCAAAATGTATGTATCGCCTGAATATCGCGGAAAAAAATATGGTGAGATGTTATTGCATCATTGCATTGCTAAAGCAAAACAAATAAATGCATCTAAGATCATTTTATATTCAAACAGCAAATTGCAAACGGCTATTCGTATGTATGAAAAGTTTGGCTTTAAACACGTTGCGCCAATAAACACTCCTTTTGAAACTGCAGATATAAAAATGGAAATGGTTTTATAGGAATTTTCATCAAACAATATCTTCGCTGTTATGCAGCATTATTTTGATGTAATAATTATTGGTGGCGGAGCTGCAGGGTTTTTTACAGCAATTAATCTTGCCGAAAAAAACGATCAACTTTCTATAGCAATATTAGAGCGCGGAAAAGAAGTGCTTTCCAAAGTTCGTATCTCGGGCGGCGGGCGTTGCAATGTTACACATGCTTGTTTCGATGCAAGTGAGCTTACTAATTTTTATCCAAGGGGAAACAAAGAATTGCGTGGACCATTTCACACATTTGCTGCAAGAAATACGGTTAACTGGTTTAAACAACATGGTATAATATTAAAAACAGAAGATGATGGAAGAATGTTTCCGCAGGCAAATACTTCGCAGGTAATTATTGATTGTTTTCTTCAGTTACAGCGTTCATTAAACATAAAACTATTTGTAAGCGAGAATGTGTTAGCAATACAACGGGACAATGATGTTTGGAAATTACAAACGCAACAACATCAATTCACAGCAAAACAAGTATGCATTGCAACGGGTAGCAGCCCTTCCATGTGGAAACTGTTACAACAACTTGGTCATAAAATTATTTCTCCCGTTCCATCACTGTTTACATTTAATTGTAAAGATGAGCGCATTATAAATTTGCCTGGTGTTTCAGCAAATGTTTCAGTACATATTAAAGATGCAAAATTGCAATCATCCGGTCCATTGCTTATAACGCATTGGGGACTGAGCGGTCCTGCAATTTTAAAATTATCTGCATGGGGTGCAAGAACTCTTCATGAAAAAAAATACATGTTTACACTAATCGTGAATTGGTTGCCAACAGAAGATATAGAATCGATTACAGAAAAATTAAAATCGTTAAAACAACAACTTGTGCAAAAAGTAGTATCGATAAAATCTGCTTTCAATCTACCCAATCGTTTATGGGAAAGTCTCGTACAGGCTTCATTAATTAATAAGCAAACAAGATGGGCTGATATTTCGAAAACACAACTTCAGCAACTTGCACAACAGCTTTGCCAATGTCATTTTAATATTAATGGCAAAAGCACTTTTAAAGAAGAGTTTGTAACTGCTGGTGGCATTGATCTGAAGGAAGTTGATTTTAAAACAATGCAAAGTAAAATTTTACCAAACATATTTTTTGCAGGTGAAGTTTTAAATATTGACGCTGTAACCGGTGGTTTTAATTTTCAAAATGCATGGACAGATGGTTTTATTGCAGCTACTGCAATGAGCAAATAAAAAACCTATAGATATAGTTTTTCTAACTTTAATAAAACTAATTAACTATTTACTAAACCTTGCATAGGGATTTGTCTTTCAATTAAGATATAAAAAATAGTAGCTGATAATTATTGTTTCCTATTGTCGCAAATCACCCTTTTAAAGCCTTTATCATACCCCATAACCGCAATTGGAATATTTCAACTTTGTGTTTCAACAAAAAACAAAATCATGAAAAAGTCAAAAACAAAAAAAATTTTCTTCTGGACAACAACAGTAATCATCTTCTTGTTTGAAGGTATAATGCCTGCATTAACTTCTCAAACACAAATAGCAAGAGAAGGTATTCATCATTTAGGCTATCCTCAGTACTTTGGAAATGCATTTGTAATTTTTAAAGTACTCGGTACATTGGTATTAATTTTTCCGCAGATTCCCAATCGCATTAAAGAATGGGCTTACGCAGGTTTTGCATTCGATTTTATTTTTGCGTTCATTAGTCATGTTGTAGTAGATGGTGCAAGCTTTATGTCTTTTTTCCCTTTGATCTTTTTAGCGTTGCTAGTTATTTCATATGTTACAAGATATTCAATCCAGCGCACTTATTCATCAACGCAAA
>DASZUY010000214.1:0-7128 GCA_035547495.1 Parafilimonas sp.
ACAATTTTTGCAACCATTTTTGAAAGTTGCGGATGACCGGGATGTGTTTTATAAACAACGCTGCAGCCGGCTGCCAACGCAGAAATTGTATCACCGCCTGCTGTTGAAAATGCAAAAGGAAAATTGCTTGCACCAAACACGGCGACTACACCAATCGGTTTTTGTATTTGTCTCAAACCAGGTTTAGGCAAGGGCATTCGCTCTGGTTGCGCTGTATCGATTATTGCTTTTACCCAACTGCCTTCTTTTAATAATTCTGCAAACAATTTTATTTGATTAATCGTTCTTGTTATCTCGCCGTTCAATCTCGCTTCTGCAAGAAATGTTTCCTGCATTGCAGTTTGTAATAATAAAATTCTTTCCGCTTCAATGCCTGATGCGATCGCTTCTAAAAAAGCTGCTTTTGATTTTCCTGAGAAATTTCTGTAAGAAAGAAATGCTTTGTATGCATCGTTAATAACGTTGTTTGTTTCCTTAATCGTGGTCTCACTTATTTTTTCTAAAAACATCATCAAATTTTAATTGAGAATTTATCGCAATAAAAGTAAGTCATAAGAATAACGTTAACCAATCTAACAATTGTAAAATTTATATTTTTATTGAAATTAGTTTGTGATGAAAATTGATGCGCATCAGCATTTCTGGACTTATAACGAGAAAGAGTTTGACTGGATTAACGAGGAGATGAAAATCATAAAGAGAAATTTTTTGCCGCAGGATTTAGAACCGTTGTTGAATGAAAACAAATTGAGTGGCTGTGTTGCTGTACAAGCGCGACAATCGGAAGAAGAAAATAATTTTTTATTGAACCTTGCGGATGAAAACAATTTTATTAAAGCCGTTGTTGGTTGGGTTGATTTGATGGATGATAATATTGAAGAAAGATTATCTTATTGGCAGCAACAAAAAAAACTGAAAGGATTTCGACATATTTTACAAGGTGAAGCAAACAGAGCGTTGATGCTGGAAACAAATTTTAAAAACGGAATCAGTTTATTAAGCAGATTCAATTTTACTTATGATATTTTAATTTTTCCTGATCAATTAAAATATGCATTGGAACTTGTGCAATTATTTCCGGAACAAAAGTTTGTGATCGACCATCTTGCAAAACCGTATATTAAGACAAATGAAATAGAAGATTGGAAAAATGATATTGGAAAATTTAAATCTTGCGAAAACGTTTATTGCAAAGTTTCAGGAATGGTTACAGAGGCTGACTGGAATAATCATTTATCGCAAACATTCGAACCATATCTTTATGTTGTTGCAGAAACATTCGGAACAAAAAGATTGATGTATGGTTCTGATTGGCCGGTTTGTTTGGTTGCAGCTTCGTCTTACAACGAAGTGTTTAAAATTGTTGAACAATATTTCAGTTCATTTTCAAAAGATGAACAGGAAAATATTTTTGGAAATAATGCAGCTCGATTTTACAATTTGTAAACCTGCAATAAAGGTCTGCAACTTTGGAATTGTCCGATCTTTCTAGAAAAATTCTAAAACAGTTTGTTTTATATAATTCAATTGCTCTTCATCCAACTCCGGATGCATTGGCAATGAAATTACTCTTTCCGTCAGCCAATCTGTAACAGGCAAATCATATTGCAAACCTTTAAATGCATCAAACATTTTTTGGCGATGACCAGGCACAGGATAATAGATCATGCTTGGAATTTTTTTCTCTGAAAGATAAGTTACCAAATTATCCCGCAATCCTTTTTTATCTGAATCTAAAATGATTGTGTATTGGTGAAAAACATGCTTATTATTATTTGCGCGAAAAGGCGTTTTAATAATTGTATGATCTTTGAACGCAGCATCATAAAAATCAGCAACCTTAATTCGCTCTGCTATATTTTCATCCAAATATTTCAACCTGATATTTAGTATTGCCGCCTGTACCGTATCCAATCTTGAATTGCATCCAACAACATCATGATAATATCTTTTGCTTTGACCATGATTTGCGATCATTGTAAGTTTTTGTGCAAGCGCATCATCATTTGTAAATATTGCGCCGGCATCGCCGTAAGCACCTAAATTTTTTGCAGGATAAAATGAAGTGGTTCCTACTGTTCCAATCGTTCCTGTTTTCTTCGCCGATCCATCTTTATAAAAATAATCGCCGCCGATGGATTGCGCGTTGTCTTCAATCACAAATAAATTATGCTCATTTGCAATTTGCATAATCGTTTCCATGTCGCATGATTGTCCATACAAATGAACAGGAACAATCGCTTTTGTTTTTGGTGTGATCGCTTTGCGCAAGCTATCTGCATCAATATTAAAAGTTTGTTTATCTACTTCAACGAAAACCGGTTTCAATCTCAGTAACGCAACTACTTCTGTTGTGGCGATGTATGTAAAAGATGGCGTGATCACTTCATCACCCGGCTGAAGATCTAAAGCCATCATGGCAATTTGCAAAGCATCTGTACCATTCGCACAGGGAATAACGTGCTTTACGTGAAGATAATTTTTTAAAGCTTCGGAAAATTGCTGAACAGGTTTGCCATTAATAAAAGCAGCGGTTTCAAACACATCAATTACCGCTGCATCAATTTCTTTTTTTAACCGCTGGTATTCGTTTTTCAAATCAACCATCTGTATTGCACGCATCAATAAAATTTTGCGGCAAAACTAATGAAGTTTATATGCTTATTCGTTATCGCCCAAACTGTAATCATTATTTTCTTCATCTTCTTCACCAATTGCTTCATCGTCGTCATCCAGCTCAGCACCCGGCACATCAAGATCACCTCCAGAAACGTCATCTGAATCTTCATTTAACTTGTCACCATCAAAATCTGTGTCATCTGGTTGTGCTTCATACAAGGCTTCGTTGTCTGGTGTATCAACATCAATTGAACTTCTTTCCAATGCAATCTTTTCATCTTCGGTAACATCCGATTCAGGATCTACTGAATCATCTGTTATGTTAAGATCATCATCTTTTTCTTCCGCCTCATCTTCTTCGTCAAGTTCTTCTTCTGCTTCATCTTCATCCTCATTTATCATCAAATCATTTTCATCAATTTCACTTGCAGGACCAAGACGTTCACTGGTCACGTCATTATTATCTTCTTCATTCAATACACCAAGCCCTTCTTCATCATCGGAAGATATAGTTGTATCTGCCATCTCCTTTATATCAGGTGCAGTAACATTTTCCTGACCTGGAATATCTTTTACGTCAGGTAGGTCTAATGTAGCTTTGTCTTGCTTTAACTTTTCTTCATCGCGTTTTGAGTCTTTAATATCAGATAATTTCTTCGCCATATAAAAATTTTTTTTTTATAAAACTAAAACAGTGCCATCAGTATAAAGTTAATATTTGTTTTAGAAAAACATTTATACAAATTGATTGAGGGAAATACTCTACACAAAAATCATTTTTTTTAATCAAGCTAAAATGTAAAACTTATGGCTTAACCTTTGATAGATTATGGTTGTTTAAAAATTAATTTATAAAAATATAAAAACCATGAAAAAATTATTCAGCATTTTATGTATCGGTTGTATTTGTGCATTTGCGGCTTGTAACAGCAGCAACAGCTCTAATAGTGTAGATAGTGCACAAAACATTAATGACAGCACACTGCCTGATAGCAGCAACATGAATGATACATCAGCAATGAACTCAACTTCTTCAGCGCCGGTTTCTCAACAAGATGCAGACTGGGCAGCAAAAGTTGCTAATGCAAATATGACTGAGATCGAGTTAAGCAAAGTTGCGCAGGACAAAGCAACTTCAGACAGACTGAAAAACTTTGCCAATATGATGGTCACAGATCACACAAAAGCAGGTGATCAATTGAAACAACTTGCAGCAACAAAGAATATTACCTTGCCTGCAAACCTTGATTCTAAATCTCAAAAAGAATTAGATGATCTCAATAAGAAAACAGCAGGTAAAGATTTTGATAAAGCTTATCAAAATGATATGTTGAGCGATCATAAAGATGCAGTAGATGCATTTCAAAAAGGCAGTAAAGATTTAAAAGATGCCGATCTGCAAAATTTTGCAACGCAAACCTTACCAACTATTCAAATGCACCTCGATTCAATTAAAGCAATTGCTGGTAAGAAATAATTTTTATAAAGCATTAATGAAAAGGATGTCGAAAGGCATCCTTTTTTTTGCAGTTATTTTGAAAAGCATTTCTTTGCGCTACCTGTATGGACAAGCTTGGATACATATTATTTATAAAGCTATACCCGATTATTGCCGCCATTTTATCGCCGTTTAATCGCAAAGCTGCTTTATGGATTAAGGGAAGAAAAAATATTTTTCAAAACATCGAAACTGCTTTAACGAATGATTCTTCCAAAAGAATATGGATGCATTGTGCATCGCTGGGGGAGTTTGAACAGGGAAGACCATTATTAGAGAAATTAAAAGAAACGTATCCTGGTTTTAAAACAGTGCTCACATTTTTTTCGCCTTCGGGCTATGAAGTAAAAAAGAATTCAGCCGATGCAGATTATATTTTTTACCTGCCGATAGATTCAAAGAAAAATGCTGCCGCTTTTTTTGATGTTGTTCATCCTTCACTCATCATTTTTATTAAATATGATTACTGGTATTATTATTTGAAGGAAGCACATGAAAGAGAAATTCCGTTGCTGCTTGCTTCGGGAATTTTTTTGCCAAACTTTTCTTTTTTTAAATGGTATGGAAAAATGCGCAGGGAGATGCTTACATTTTTTACTCATTTGTTTGTGCAGAATGAAAACTCAAAACAATTATTGCAGAATATAAATATTACTAACGTAAATGTTTCCGGCGATACAAGGTTTGATCGTGTACTTGAAGTTGCCGCGGAAGAAAAAAAGTTTCCTGACATATTGCAATTCATCAGCGATAAAAAAACAATTGTTGCCGGCAGTACATGGACAGATGATGATGAGGCACTTGATCACTTTGTAAACACACACCCTGAACTAAAATTTATTATAGCGCCGCATGATATTGGAGAATCGAGAATAAAAGAATGCAAAAGCCTTTATCATTTTTCTGTTACTTATTCTGAGTATAAAAATTTTATAGCAAGTAAAATTCCGCTCGCAGAAAATATAAACACGCTTATTATTGATAACATCGGCATGCTGAAATTTTTATATCGTTATGCAAACATTTGTTACGTTGGTGGTGGTTTTGGCAATGATGGCATACATAATATTTTAGAAGCTGCAGTTTATTACAAACCTGTTTTATTCGGTCCCGAATTTGATAATTTTTCTGAGGCGATTGAGCTTATAGAAAAAGGTGGCGCTTTTGATGTGGAAGATGCACTTGAACTGGAAAAACAATTAGATGAATTGCTGACTAATGACAGCCTTTATAAAGAAGCGTGCAATATTTCGGGTGAATATGTAAGAAATAATGTTGGCGCAACCAACTTAATTATAAAATATATTCAGGAGAACCTGCGTTTAACCAGCTCATCAAACAACTGAACTGCTTCGTTGCCTTCGCTCCATGCAAGCTTTAATTTTAATTCGCGTTTTATCCATAATTCCGCTTCACCATAAATATTAAAACTGTTTATTGTTTTAATACTGCGCTCGTACATAGTTTCGTCGCCTCGGAAAAGTTCATTAATAAAAACGTAACGGTCGTTTATTCCAACGGCTTTGCGCAAATCTTTTATTGGTGCACCTTTTATTGAACTGCCAATTTCTTTGTGCGAAGAAGATAATTTCAATTTGTCGTTTAAGCTTTCACCATTCGCAGCAATCGTTTCATTAATTTCCTGTTGCTTAAGTGCAAGCGTTGGTATTTCAGTTAGAGGATCAAAAAATATTTCTTCATTCTTTTTCTCCTCTGGTTGAAACTTCTGTGATGTTTGTCTCGGGCCTTCGCCGTTAATTTTTATTTCTGCTTTTGGTTGAGGCGCTACTACAGTTTCTTCAGCTATATGCGATTTATGAAATGCAGGGTAGAACACAGAAACAACAGACGAAAAATCATTATGTTTTACTTCTTCTGTTTTTTGCAGTTCAGATAAAAGCAATTGCGTTGTTATCAGCAATCTTTCTTTATCAGTATTATCGCGGTATTGCGCAACTAAACGATCAATCAACACACCAACTCTTTCCATGAGATATTTTATTTTTGATAAAATATTGTCGCTGCTTAACGCAGGTGAGCTAAGTTACAACCTAACAATTACAATTTTATCTTAAATGTTTATTGAACCTTCAGTTTATGGAAAAAAGCGCGGATGGATCGAAGTGATTTGCGGTTCTATGTTTAGCGGTAAAACAGAAGAATTGATACGAAGATTAAAGCGTGCACGCATTGCGAATTTAAAAACAGAAATTTTTAAACCTGCGCTTGATAATCGTTATCATGAATTAAATGTAGTAAGTCATGATGCAAATTTTATCGTATCACAGCCGGTTACAAACTCAAGAACGATTTTATTAATGGCAGAAGAAATGGATGTGATTGGCATTGATGAAGCGCAGTTTTTTGATGAAGATATTTGCCGGGTTTGCGAATCGCTTGCTTTAAAAGGAAAGCGCGTTATTGTTGCCGGTCTTGATATGGATTATACTGGCAAACCATTTGGTTACATGCCGCAATTACTTGCGATTGCAGACTACATAACAAAGCTGCATGCAATATGTGTGCATTGCGGAAATATTGCAAACATTTCTTATCGCAAAACAAAACAAAGCGGGCAAGTTGTAATTGGCGAGCTGGACGTTTATGAGCCAAGATGCAGAGTTTGCTTTGAGAAAGGAGAAAGGATATGACGAAAATGATTTTTTCAATATGTTTTTGTTTGATGCTGATTTATTCATCAGCTCAATCCATCAACGATTACAACAATTATTTACAAAACCATAACCAGGTTGTTTTTGTAAAAGCAAATTCAGATTCTACCATTAACGGAACAATGTTTTTGTATGAAAGAAAAAATCATCACAAACAATGGCGATTAAAAGATTCTTTTGATGTTGTTGTTGGCAAAAATGGTTTGGGAAAAGATGCAACATCCTCCATCAATTTAAGTAATATAACGCCCGTAAAACATGAGGGTGATGGAAAATCTCCGGCTGGCATTTTCCCGCTTGGTCCTGTTTTTAGTTATCATACATTAAAGCATTTGCACA
>DASZUY010000215.1:0-3961 GCA_035547495.1 Parafilimonas sp.
CAATCGCGATTGTACTTGCATGTCTTGGTTTGTTTGGATTATCAGCATACACTGTTCAACAACGTTTCAAAGAAATTGGAATTAGAAAAGTGTTAGGCGCATCCGTTGGTAATATCGTTATAACATTATCACGCGATTTTATTTCACTCACCTGTATTGCCATCGTCGTTGCGATTCCAACAGCATGGTGGGCATCAGCAAAATGGTTACAGGGGTTTTCTTACCGCACATCAGTTACATGGAGTGTTTTTGTGATTGCAGCTTTAGCAACCATTCTGCTTGCTGTTATTACGGTAAGTGTGCAGGCAATAAAAGCAGCAAGAGCAAACCCGGTGAAGAGTTTGAGAACAGAATAATAATCGTGAATCGTCAAACGTGAATCGTGAATTAATGAATCAAAGATCATAGATCACAAAATCATAAATCAACATTTATGTTCCGCAATTACCTAACGCTTGCTTTCAGAAATCTTTTCAAGAGAAAAGGTTACACGCTGCTTAATATGCTTGGTCTTGCAATCGGCATTAGCTGCTGCCTGCTCATCTTTCAATATGTTTCGTATGAAAGAAATTACGACATGTTTCAAAAACAGTCACATCAAATCTATCGTATTCGGCTTGATGAATATAAACAGGGAAGTCTTGAATGGAAATCTGCAACATCTTATCCGGGAATTCCGCCGGGATTAAAAAGAGATTATCCCGAAGTAGAAAATTATTGCAGGTTGATTGATTGGAATGGCATACTTGCTAACCGGCAAACAAATGCAAAGTTCAACGAAACAAAAGGTTATTATGCTGATCCTTCTGCGTTAAACATGTTAAGTGTACACCTGGTGAAAGGCAATACAACAACGGCTTTGCTGTCACCAAACACAATTGTGATTTCGGAAACAATGGCAAAAAAATATTTCGGCAGTGATAATGCAGTTGGTAAGCAATTGCAGGTTCGTGCAGGCAATGCACCATCAAATCTTAGTTATCTTATAACCGGTGTTTTTAAAGACTATCCAAATAATTCGCATCTCATCATTAATTATCTTGTTTCATGGTCAACGCTGGAAGAAGAAATGCGCATAAGCGGAGATACTACAAATGCAGTGAACACTTCATTTGGCTGGTACGATTTCTATTCATACATACAGTTAAGAAAAGGAACAGATGTAAACGCATTTCAAAAAAAGCTTACTGCATTTTGTGATAAATACATCAACAGCCAGGAATGGAATAAAACAAATAATGTAAAGAATGTTTTATCCCTGATCCCATTATCAGATATTCATCTGTACTCAAATTATAACCAGGAAGCAGAAGTAAATGGAAGCGGGCAGGCTGTTGCATTTATGTTCTTGATTGCATTTTTTATCATGGGCATCGCATGGATAAATTATATCAACCTGGCTACTGCGCGTTCTGTTGAAAGAGCAAAAGAAGTTGGCGTGAGAAAAGTATTGGGTGCAATGCGCAACGATCTTGTTAGCCAGTTTATGATGGAAAGCGCTTTGCTGAATATTACCGCCTTAATTCTTGCGTTTATTATTGCTGTGATGCTTTCGCCCACTTTTAATGTAATGATGGGCAGAGATATTGCAACTGCTTTTCATCTTACATCAACAGATGCGCTCATCTTTACCGGCATTTTTATTTTTGGAACATTGCTTTCCGGTTTATATCCTGCATTTGTTTTATCGGGTTATAAACCTGTAATTGTTTTGAAAGGTACATTTAAAAACACTTCGGGCGGTTTGGTGTTGCGTAAAGGTTTGATCATTTTACAATTTGCCATTTCAGTAATTCTTATTGCAGGAACTATTATTGTTTACCAGCAGGTGAATTATATGCGCAATCAAAAACTGGGTGCAAACATTAATCAAACATTGGTATTAAACGGTGCACAATCATTGAACGATTCACTTTATCGAAACGTTTATCAATCTTTCAAAAATGAGCTGCTAAAAATTCCTGCTGTAAAAAGTATGACGGCATCCAGCACTGTAATGGGTCAGGAAATTTATTGGACAAGAGGTGTAAAAAGATTAGAATCCTCTGCAACATCTTCTACTATGTATCTGCTCGGGTTTGATTATGACTTTATTCCGCAGTACCAGTTAAAACTGGCAGCAGGAAGAAATTTCTCAAAAGATTTTCCAATTGATGCGACTGGCAAAACAGCGATATTAAATGAACAAGCTGTTAAAGAACTTGGATTTAAAAATGCGGAAGATGCCATCAACAAAAAAATAGTAGTGCGCGATACGTTAACGATAGTTGGTGTTACACAAGGTTATCATCATCTTGGCTTACAAAAACCAATTGATCCGCAATTAATGCTGCTGGTACCGGATATGCGCAACGAGTATTCCATCAAGCTGCAATCTGCAAACATGCAAAAAAATATTGCAGCCATTCAAAAAGTTTGGAATGTATATTTTCCGAATGATCCGTTCAGCTATTTTTTCCTGGATGATTTTTATAACCAACAATACAAAGCAGATCAACAGTTTGGTGAGATGTTCACATTGTTTGCCTTCCTTGCAATTCTTATTGCATGTTTTGGTTTGCTTGGTTTATCATCATACAATATTTTGCAAAGAACAAAAGAAATCGGCATAAGAAAAGTGTTGGGTGCATCAACAAAAAATGTTGTATACATTTTATCAAAAGATTTTTTGATACTTGTTGCAATCGCATTTGTTTTTGCCATTCCGCTTGCATGGTGGATAATGCATAGCTGGCTGCAGGATTATGCATACAGAATAAGTATAAGCTGGTGGGTGTTTGTTTTTGCGGGATGTATTTCAGTTGCCATTGCATTAATAACAATCAGTTTCCAGGCAATAAAAGCAGCCATTGCAAACCCTGTAAAATCGCTGCGAACAGAGTAAAATACCGCTGATAAAAAACTGTACATTATTAATCATAAAGTGTTCGCTTTCGAACACTTTTTTATTTCTATTCGTTGCTAAATGCCTTTGCTGCAAAGCATTTAAAGCATTGGCATCAGCATTGTTGTTTTTTTTGAAGTCATTGTCTCAGTCCAGCCAAAAGTTAAAAATTACAGCTTAACTAAATTCAAAAACATGTTCAGAAATTATTTAAAAACAGCGTGGCGAAATTTGATGAAGAGTAAAACTTTTTCTTTCATCAATATTATTGGTTTGGCAATCGGACTAACATGCTTTGTGTTCATTGCCATTTTTGTTTTTAATGAATTGAGTTATGATCGTTATCCAACGGATGCAAAAGATATTTATCGCGTGCAATTATCAGTTACCGGCAACGGCGATGTAGCTGTTTATCCTGATGTTGACTATGCTGTTGGTGAAGGCATGAAAAACGCTTTTCCTGAAATAAAAGATTATACGCGGTTATCACCGGCAACTGATTTTGTAAAATATGATGACAAACAATTTAAAGAAGATAAACTGGCATTTGCAAGTCCGAATTTTTTGCAGATGGTTTCTATTCCTTTAATTGAAGGAAGTGATAAAGACGCACTCGTTCAACCAAACAGCGTTGTTATTTCAAAAGCATTTGCAAAAAAATATTTTGGTGATGCAGATCCCGTTGGCAAATCTTTAGTGATCGGCTTACATAGTGCATTGTATAAAGTAACAGGCGTGTTTGATAAAGTGCCTGACAATTCACATTTTCATATTGATGCATTTATGAGCATGACCACATGGCACATCACAAACCCAACATGGAGTAATCTTGGTGAATACACGTATTTATTGCTGAATAAAAATGTTGATCCTAAAAAATTACAGGCAAAGTTTCCGCAGTTGGTTGAAAAATATGTTGTACCCGAAGTGCAGCATGATATGGGCGTAAGCTTAGCAGAAGCGCAGAAATCAGTAACCACATTTGTATTTACTTTACTACCACTCACTGATATTCATTTATACGCGCACACAAAAAGTGAGATTGAACCCAACGGCGATATACAATACGTTTATATT
>DASZUY010000216.1:0-1558 GCA_035547495.1 Parafilimonas sp.
TTGAAAAATAATCGCGCTGAAACTCACGAAAAAATAGTTAAAAAATGAAGCTAAAAATAAAATAGCATTAATAATCAGTTAGTTATATAATTTTATAAATTTTTAATTAAATCCAAATTGATTTAATTTTACAACGCAGGCCTTCGGGCGCATCATAGAAAAGACGCAGCAAAAGAATCTCGCCCTAAGGGCAAATTAGGCCTATCGGCAAACTTCACCAAATCAAGCTTTCGGGCAAACCATGCAAAACCATTTTCATTTGCGAAAGTTGGGTATTGGGCTGCAATGTCTTTTTCGTCAAATTTTAACATCTCAGGTAGCTTGGATTATTATATAATCTGGCTTATTGATTAACTATTACCTCGCAGCCATAGGTAACTCAAGGTTGGCAAAATGGCGGATAATGAAGTTCCCGGATATAAGATATTGAGCATAGATGAACTAAAAAAATTTCCTGGTTTGGAATATATGACCGATGATGTAGCACAATGTGCCATAAATGATTTAGTTGTTTTATCTTTAATACTATTAGGGATTTAAATTAAAAATTCAATTTTAGTCGTTGATAATGAGCATTTTATATAGCATAGAACAACATCTATTTTCATCTTCAAACAATAAGCTAAAACATGAAATTCTCAAGGGATATGCAGTGATTTATACCCGCGTATCAACTAAAGAACAAGCAGAGAAAAACCTCAGTTTAGAAACGCAACTAAGGCGTTGCAAAGAACATTGTTTTCAAAACGGATATGAAATTTTAGAGTGTTTTGGTGGTACCTACGAAAGTGCAAAGACGGATAATCGCAAAGAGTTCAAAAGAGTTATAGATTTCATAAAAAAACATAATAAAAGCACCAATCATAAGAAAATAAAATTTTTGGTTGTTTTTTCCCTGGATAGATTTTCAAGGTCTGGTTTAGAATCCTTGCATGTTTTAGCAGAGTTAAGAGCAATTGGCGTCCGATTAGTTTCTGTTATACAGCCAACAGATAGCTCCACTAAGGAAGGCAAATTATCGCAGTCTTTAGGCTTATTGTTGAGTGAGTATGAAAATGAAATGCGGGCGGAAAAGTGTGTTGAAGGGATTAAACAATTATTATTAAATGGTAATGTCCCAGGACGTGTGCCGTTAGGTTATACCAAAGTAAAAAAGGGCACCAACGGTTCAACTACCTGTATTATAAATAATGATGGGCAAATTTTAAGAAAGGCTTTTCGAAAAAAGCTTGAGGGCAAAAGCAATACTGATATACAGACATGGTTAAAATTAAATGGCTTAATTGTTTACCCTCAAAAATTAACGAAAATATTTAAAAATGTCTTTTATTGTGGTTTAATAAGGAATAGCTTGTTTCCTAATCGTTTATTGCCCGGGACTCACGAAAAAATGATTACGGAAGAGGAATATATGCGAATCTGCAACATTTCTTCTGAATTTTTAAAAGGTGCTAACAAAAAAGAAGATGAGGATTTTCCTTTAAAAGCATGTATTCAATGTGATAAATGTGGATCGGCCTTAACCGCTTATCCAGTTAAAGGGAAAAATGCAAAGTAT
>DASZUY010000217.1:0-24512 GCA_035547495.1 Parafilimonas sp.
ATCTCGGTGGTGGTGATCAAAGTCGCTTCATGAATATTGCATTACACACACCCATACAAACCGCAATTCAAACTGCATATAAAAACGGAGCAACCGTTGCAGGTACAAGCGCAGGCGCTGCAATGATGGCGCATTATATGATAACAGGAAATCAATTATTGGGAGATACAACTTATGAATCAACTTTTCCAAAACTCTGGGCAGGCAATCTTGAAATTACAGAAGGTTTAAGTTTGATTGATTCCGCAATTATTGATATGCATTTTGTAACAAGAAGCCGTTATAATCGTTTGCTTACAGCCATTGAAAAATATCCAACACTGCCATGTATTGGTATTGATGAAGGCACCGCCATAATCGTTCACAATAAAAATGTAAAAGTTGCCGGTGCAAGCCAGGTAATTGTTTTTTCAAACCCGAAAAATTTACGCGTGACTAAAAATGGCTATATAAAATTTGATGATGTGAAAATGAGTATTTATACTGCAGGTGATGAGTTTAATTTAAAATAACTATTTATAAATTTCGATACCGGTTTCTCCGGTTGACTTTACATAACCGCGATACATTCCATCAGTATCAAAACTCATAACAAAATTTCCGTTTTTATCAACAGCTATCAGTCCGCCATCGCCGCCAAGCGCAGGTAATTTTTTCATGATCATTTCGTCGGCTGCTTGTTTCAAACTTTCATGCGCAAGTTCTATGCGATCGCTTACGCTTTTTGCAATATCGAGGCGAATAAAAAATTCTCCCCAACCTGTGCAACTTACAGCACAAGTGTTATTATCAGCGTAAGTGCCTGCACCAATTAATGGCGAGTCTCCTATCCTTCCATATCTTTTATCCGTCATGCCGCCGGTACTTGTGGCAGCAGCAAGATTGCCATACATATCTAATGCAACTGCACCAACTGTTCCATATTTATAATCATGATTGTCCGGCTGCTTTAATAATCCGGTTGTTGAATCTTTACCCAAAGCTTTTAATGAATCTTCTTTTTTTGCCTTCATCAAATCGTTCCATCGTTGTGTTGTAAAAAAATAAGATGGATCAACTGTTTCGCAACCATTCATGGCAGCAAATTGTTCAGCGCCTTTGTAAGCCATCAACACATGTTCACTTTTATCCATCACGGCTCTTGCTGCAGTGATTGGATTTTTAATATTTGTAACACCGGCAACAGCGCCAGCTTTTAAAGTTTTTCCATCCATGATGGATGCATCCATTTCATTCTTCCCTTCATTGGTAAACACTGCGCCTTTGCCCGCGTTGAATAAAGAATCGTCTTCCAAAACTTTTATGGTAGCTTCCACAGCATCTAATGCCGTTCCGCCATTTTTTAAAACATTGCTTCCTGTATTTAATGCGTTTTGTAAACCTTGCTTGTACAATTTTTCTTTTTCAGGTGTCATGTTACTTTTTAAAATTGTTCCTGCGCCGCCATGTATCACCAAAATATATTTACCTGTTGTTTTAGTTGATTGTGCCATCAACGCAACAACAAAAAGATTCATGAATAAAAGCAGAAAATATTTTTTCATCCGGGCAATTTATAAATTTAAACTTAAACTTGCTTTTGATGATAATCACTTCATTTAAATAATGTCTTCAGCCTTTTCTATATTAAAACAATACTGGAATCATTCATCTTTTCGCCCGCAGCAGGAAGAAATAATTGATGCTGTTTTGAATAGAGAAGATACAATTGCGCTGTTGCCAACAGGTGGCGGAAAATCTGTCTGTTATCAAATTCCGGCAATGATGAAAGACGGCTTATGCCTGGTGATAAGTCCGTTGATTGCATTAATGAAAGACCAGGTTTCAAATCTTGAGAAAAAAAATATTCCTGCACTGGCATTACACAGCGGGCAAACCTTTTTTGAAGTAAAACAAACTTTGCAAAACGCAATGCATGGTGATTGTAAATTTTTATATGTTTCGCCCGAACGTTTGCAAAGCAGAATTTTTAAAGAATATCTTCCTTCGTTAAACATTAATTTGATTGCGGTTGATGAAGCGCATTGTGTTTCCCAATGGGGTTACGATTTTCGTCCGCCTTATTTAAAAATTGCCGAGCTAAGAGATTATGTTGATGCGCCCATGCTTGCATTAACTGCATCTGCAACGCCGGTTGTTTTAGAGGATATAAAAACAAAACTGCAATTAAAAAACGCAACAGTTTTTCGTCAATCTTTTGAACGAAAAAATCTTTCCTACTCTGTTTTTAAAGTCGATAGTAAAATAAATAAAGCAATAGAAGTTTTGCAACATGTAAACGGCAGCGGCATTGTTTATTGTAAAAGCCGAAAGTTGTGCAAAGAAATTTCTGAGTTGTTGAATCTTCAAAATATAAACGCTGATTTTTATCATGCAGGGTTACCGCATGAACAACGCAATAAAAAACAGGAAGCATGGCTGAATAATGAAATAAGAATCATGGTTTGCACCAATGCATTTGGAATGGGAATTGACAAACCGGATGTGCGAACAGTTATACATTATGATGTGCCTGATTGTTTGGAAAATTTTTACCAGGAAGCCGGTCGTGCTGGTCGTGATGAAAAAAAATCTTATGCTGTTTTGTTGTATAATTCAGAAGATGAAAATGCTTTGAAAGCATTACCTGGATTACGTTTTCCGCCCATACAGGAAATAAAAAGAATTTATCAATGTCTGGTTGACTATTTACAAATTCCTGCGGGTGCAGGCGAAGGGTTTTATTACGATTTTAATCTGAATGATTTTATCCGAAGTTTTAATGTAGATGTTTTCGCGGCGATAAATACTATAAAGATTTTAGAGCAGGAAGGTTATATCAGTTTTAATGAAAATATTTTTTTGCCATCAAAAGTTTGTTTCACATCGCCCAAAGAATTATTAACTGAATTTGAAAATGCGCATTCACAATTTGAGCCGTTAATAAAATGTTTGCTGAGAACTTATGAAGGCATTTACGATAATGAAATTTCCATCAGTGAAAAATTAATCAGCAGGCTTTTGAAAATTTCGATGGATGAAGTAAAGCAAAAACTGCAGCAATTGAAATCGTTTCATATAATCGAATACGAACAACAAAAAGAAACGCCGCAAATTTATTTTATAACCAACCGTGCACCTGCAGAATATCTCGTCATCAATTATGAAAAATATAAACAACGTAAAGATGATTTTATAAAGCGTGTTGATACCATGCTTAACTATCTTCAATTAAAAACATTTTGCAGAAGCCGTTTTATTGGAAATTACTTTGGTGATGATGAAATACAGGATTGCGGCATTTGTGAGAATTGCCTGAAGAAAAAATCCACAGACATATCAGAAGAAGAATTTAAAAACATCAAAGAAGGCATAATGAGAGCCGTTGAAAATAAGAACGCAGATATTCAGAATGTTTTAGAGAAGTGTAAAAAAATCAAGAAAGAAAAATTATGGAAAGTGATTGAATATTTACAAGACGAAAGAATTATTAAGATTGAAAATGATGGAAGAATTATAACTTGTTAGAAAAATTACTATGAGTAAAGAACATGTTTCGGAGCTTCTGAAATTTCTCAAACCATTTCCGGAAGAAGTGCAGCAAAAAGCTTTATGGTTAAGAGAATTTGTTTGGGATTTATATCCAACTGCAAACGAAATTATTTATGATAATTATAATGCTGTTGCTTTTGGCTGGTCGCTGACAGATAGAGTTGGTCATACATTTTGTTCTGTGGCAGTTGGCAGAACAAGTTATAATGTGCACTTTGGTTTTTACTGGGGCAGCGAAATTTCAGATCCTGAAAAAAAATTATTGGGTGAAGGAAATCAATACAGGTATTTCTTAGTAACTGATATAAATAAATTTCCAAAAACCTATATCAAAAAGCTCATCAAAGAAGCATATGCAAATTCACTGGCTAAAGTGAAAGACAAAAAGCAATTGCGCAACGGCGAAACGATTGTGAAATCAATTTCTGCTGCAAAAAGAAGTTCAAAAAAAAGTGCAAAGAAAGTTGCTAAAAAATCAAAATGATTTTTAGATATATTGATCAGGCTTTCAAAATTTTTCTTACATTCAATCTCTCTTTCAACACTAAATTTTAACTCTTATGTCTGCAATAGATTTTAATAGCGAAGTGTTTCAGCTTGCTGCAAATCTTGTCAATCAAACCAACCGGAATATTTTTCTTACCGGCAAAGCAGGCACCGGCAAAACAACTTTTTTAAAATACATCAAAGAAAATTGCATAAAGCAAATTGCTGTAACAGCGCCAACAGGTGTTGCAGCAATTAATGCGGGCGGCGCAACTATTCATTCATTTTTTCAATTACCGCTATCGCCATTTATACCGGAAGCGAAAGGCTTCATGCAAAACAATGATGTTGTAAATAAACATAGCTTGTTAGGCAGAATGCGATTGAACAGGGAGAAGCGAAAAGTTTTGCAACAACTCGAACTTTTAATTATTGATGAGATAAGCATGGTACGTTCTGATACACTTGATGCGATTGATATTGTACTGAAACATTTTCGTCATCGTTATAATGAGCCTTTTGGCGGCGTGCAGGTTTTGTTTATTGGCGACATGTTTCAGTTGCCACCTGTGATGCCCGATGAAGAATGGAAACTTTTATCGCAGTTTTATAAAAGCGTCTATTTTTTTGACAGTTACATTATGCAACAGTTTCCGCCGGTGCATATTGAATTCAAAAAAATTTACAGGCAATCCGATTCAACATTTATAAATGTGCTGAATGAAGTGCGACATAATAATTTAAGCGATGAAGCCTTGCAGTTATTAAACAGTCGTTACGATCCTTGGTTTGAATTAAATGGCAATGATGGATATATTTTTTTAACTACGCATAATTTTCAGTCAGACAAAACCAACATAGCAGAGTTATCAAAACTTAAAGCAAAAACATTTTCATTTAAAGCTGAAATAACCGGTGAGTTTAATGAGAAAGCATATCCCGCAGATGAAATGCTTGAGTTAAAAATTGGTGCGCAGGTAATGTTTATTAAAAATGATAAAGAAAAAGTAAAAAGATATTTCAATGGAAAGATTGGTGTGATTTCAAAAATAGAAGACGATAAAATTTTGGTGCAATGTAAAAATGATGATGAACCAATTGAAGTGCATAAAGAAGTCTGGGAAAATATTCGTTATTCACTTAATGCACAAACACAAAAATTAGAAGAAGATGTTATTGGAACTTTTACGCAATTTCCTTTGCGACTTGCATGGGCAATTACCATTCACAAAAGCCAGGGATTGACTTTTGAAAAAGCTGTGATTGATGCAGGTCGTGCTTTTGCTGCAGGACAAGTTTATGTTGCATTAAGCCGCTGCACAAGCTTAAATGGTATTGTTTTAAAAAGTCAAGTCAATGCTATGGGTTTGCAAACAGATGAACGCATCATACAATTTTCTGAGCAAAACGCCGACGAAGAAATTTTAAAACAGGAATTGCATGAATCTAAAAAACAGTACCAGCAAAATCTTCTCTTAACGTTGTTTGATTTAACAGCAACAGTTAAACAACAGGAAGAACTAATGAAGGTGGTTCAAGATAATAAAGCTGCATTCAATGCAGATTTATTGCAGTGGATAAATGAAATCGAAAATAAATTAAACGCACTGCAAACGGTCGCGGAAAAATTCAAACATCAACTTCAGAAATTTTTTAAAGAAAATGTTTTGCTTGAAGAAAATGAAGCACTTCAAAAAAGATTATCTGCAGCCGCAGATTATTTTATAAAACAGGTTGATGAAATAATATCAAACGTTAAACAATCACCTGCGATAACTGACAGTAAGCAACACGCAAAAGCATATAACGAAGCATTAAAAGATGTGTTTGTTTTGCTGGAAGAAAAAAAACATTTACTCAATTGTTGTTTGCAAAATTTTTCAATTGATAATTATTATAAACAAAAGAAAAGTTTTGTTGTGCCGTTTTTTAATGTGAATGCGTATGCAACTGCATCGCAACAGAAAACGGAAAGCAAACATCCCGTGCTGCATAAAAAATTAAGAGAGCTGCGTAATAAGATCTGCGAGCAAAAAAATATACCTATATATTATGTAGCAGGCAGCACAACAATAGATGAGATGGTTGAATATCTTCCGCAGAATTTAGATGAGTTGGTTAAGATAAACGGTTTTGGTTCTGCAAAAGCTAAACAATATGGCAGCTTGTTTTTAGAAGTGATCAATGCATATTGTGAAGAGCACCATCTTACTTCGCTCATCAATACAAAAAAACCAAAAAGGGAACGCAAAGAAAAAATTGCGAATGAAGAAAAAGAAGACAGCAAAGCCATCAGCTATAAATTATTTAAAGAAGGAAATTCAATTGAAGCAATTGCAAAGCTGCGCAACCTGGCTGTGTCAACAATTGAAGCACATCTTGCTTTTTATGTTCGCCGCGGAACTATTTCTGTAAACGAACTCGTAAAAACAGAAAAGTTTATTTTAATTGAACCACACACTCAAAATATTGATGGCAATCCAATTTCATTCATAAAACAAAAACTTGGCGATGCTGTTAGTTTTGGAGAAATACGTATGGTGCTTGCCGCAAAAGAATGGGAGAAAATGAAAGAAGAGATTTAATTTTTTTTCAGCGCTGCAATTTCTTCCTGCAGTTTTAAAAGTAAAGATTGTATAGAAGCAAGTGCGTCTGTTTCTTCTTCAAGAATTATATCTTTTGAAGTTTCACCTTCAATGTCTTCCTGGATTTCATCAACGTCTTTTTGTATTTCATCAATATCTTCTTCAATGTCTTCAATATCTTCCTGAATTTCGCCAACATCTTCCTGAATTATTTCAATATCCTGGCTGTTTTTGTTTACAGACATTTGAATAAAGATGGCGAGATAAATTGCTTCAAGCGAAACAATCGTAGTTAATATCAAAAGCATTTCCTGGAAAGAAATAACATCAATTGCAGGAAGTATAAATGCAACGATGAAAAATATTGTATGCACAACAAGCGAAGATGTAGAGCCAATCCATCTTGTTGCGAGGTCTGCGGTTTTTTCCAGTTTTATTTTACGTTCGTCGTAAAAACGCATGATGAGTGAAAACGGTTTTCAAATTTTCAATCTGCTAATTTCTGAATTATATCTTCAATCACCTGCGGAAAATATTTATACTCTAATTCATGAATGCGTTTCGCCAAAGTTTCTGTTGTATCATTTTCATAAACCGGGCAGGTTGTTTGAAAAATAGTTTTTCCGTTATCATAAAACTCATCAACAAAATGTATGGTTATCCCACTCTCTTTTTCTTTGGCTGATAAAACTGCATCGTGCACAAAATTTCCATACATGCCTTTGCCACCAAATTTTGGTAAAAGCGCGGGATGAATGTTGATAATTTTATTTGGATATGCATGTATTAATGCCGATGGCAGCTTCCATAAAAATCCTGCAAGAACAATAAAATCAATATGCGCATTTTTAAATTCGGGCACATATCCATCGCCACGAAAAAATTTTTCTTTCTCAATTAAAAGATGCGGAATATTATTTTGTGCTGCAACTTTAATTACGCCTGCATTTGCATTATTGCAAACGATTAAAGAAATATTTGCTGTTTGTTTTTGATTAAAATATTGAATAATGTTAGCTGTGTTGGTGCCGGTACCCGAAGCAAATACTGCAATTTTTTTTATTTTGATGCGATTCATGAAGCGTGCAAATTAAAATCATTAAAAGCGCATAACTTAAAGATTAACGACTGTGAAAAAAAATTTTTATTGATAGATGATTTGTCAACATCGTGTCATATTTTTGCGGGCATCGGAAGAATTTCCAAAGATCGCAATAACCAATTCGTGATATGTTTCAATTAAGACGAATAGCCACGATAAAATTTTTAGCTCTCTTTTTTTTAGTCAGTATATCTTTTTCAAAAACTTCTTCAGCGCAGGACGGGCATGCTTTGTTTATGGCAAACTGTGCATCTTGCCATAAAGTAAATGAAAAATTAGTGGGACCTGCTTTGGCAGGTGTACAAGATCGCTGGCCAGATCCCAACAAAATTTACGATTGGGTACATAACAGTTCAGCAGTTATTAAAAGTGGTTATCCTTACGCAGTAAGTTTATTTAACGAAAACAACAAAGTTCAGATGACTGCTTTTCCGCAGTTATCAGATAAAGACATTGACGCAATTCTGGCTTACGTAAAAACAGAAGCGGGTAAAGCACCGGCAACAGCAGCAGCGGGAACCGGTACGCAACAAACTACAGAAGAAAGCGGCGATAAATCTTTATTGTTTGGAATACTTACCATCATTCTTGCAATTGTTGCATTTACATTATTGCAAATAAATGCCAACCTTAAAAAGATGGCTGATGATAAGGAAGGCATTCCTGCACAGGAGCCTATTCCTTTCTGGAAAAATAAAACTTATATCACGTTCATTACATTAATTATATTTCTGATTGGCGGATATTTTGTAACGCAGGGTGCGATTGGTTTGGGCAGACAACAAACTTATGAACCTAAACAACCGATTTTCTTTTCACACAAAGTACACCCGGGTACAAACCAGATAAATTGCCAGTATTGCCATATTGGAGTTTACCAGGGCAAACAGGCAACAATTCCCACAGTTAATATTTGTATGAATTGCCATATGGCGATAAATGAATACAAAGGTGAAAAACTGGTTGATGCTGATGGCAACGAAGTAAATGGTACTGCAGAAATTCAGAAGTTATATAAATATGCAGGCTTTACACCAGGGCAACCCTGGGATGCAAGCAAAGCAAAGCCGATTGCATGGGTGAGAATTCACAGCCTTCCTGATCATGTATTTTTCAGTCATGCGCAACACGTGAATGCAGGTCGTGTGCAATGCCAAACATGTCATGGCGAAGTGACGAGTTATAATGAAATGTATCAATTCGCTCCTTTAAGCATGGGTTGGTGTTTGAACTGTCACCGTACAACAAAAGTTCAATTTGATAACAATGGCTTTTACAGTATGTATGAAAAATATAAGGAAGATATCAAGAATCATAAGATGGATAGCGTAACTGTAAAAGACATTGGTGGCACAGAATGTCAGAAATGTCACTATTAATATACTTAGCTTACTTACAGGCATAATATGGATAAAAAATACTGGCAAAACTTTGGGCAAATGCATGAAACAGAAGCTTCAAAAAAAGCTGCTGATAATGAGTTTCATGAAGCATTGCCTTTTGAGTTTGGCGATAAGTTTTTAGATGCATCTACCAAAAGAAGAGACTTTTTAAAATATCTTGGCTTTAGCACTACTGCAGCACTAATTGCTGCAAGTTGTGAACTGCCGGTAAGAAAAGCCATTCCTTTTGCTAACAAGCCCGAAGACATTGTTCCCGGGGTGGCTAATTATTATGCCACTACATACGTGCAGGATGGTGAGGCAATAAGCATATTGGCAAAAGTGCGTGATGGTCGTCCTATAAAAATTGAAGGCAATACTTTATCTCCTATAACTAAAGGCGGAACTTCGGCAAAAGTGCAGGCATCTGTTTTAAGTTTATATGATGTTGCACGTTTGCGCTTTCCAACCATTGATGGTAAAGAAGTAACGCTTGCATATATTGACCAGGCGCTCTCCGGCGCATTAGGCAGCCTTGGTGGAGCACCGGTTGTTTTATTAACAAGCACTATCAACTCGCCAACTTCACTTGAAGTAATAAACCAGTTCTTAGCAAAATATCCCGGCAGCAAACATGTAATGTATGATGCCGATTCTTACAGCGGAATGTTACTTGCTAATAAAGCCTCTTATGGCAAACAAGTAATTCCATCTTACAATTTTGATAAAGCAAAAGTTATAGTTAGTCTTGGTGCAGACTTTTTGGGAACCTGGTTAAACCCGATAGAGTTTGCATCTCAATATGCAGTTGGACGTAAGATCAATGAAAAAAATCCTGCAATGAGCAGGCACTTCCAGTTTGAATCTATTTTAAGTTTAACAGGTTCAAATGCGGATGAAAGATATTTACATCGTCCATCTGAAACCGGTGCTGTTGCCGTTGCATTATTAAGTGCAATAACAGGACAAGGCTCATCAAACATTAACGATGCCAAGCTAAAAGCAGGTATCGCAAAAGCCGCGGCTGAATTATCAGCAAACAAAGGAAATGCATTGGTGGTTTGCGGAAGCAATGATCCAAACATACAACAGGTAGTAAACGCAATAAACGATGCAATCGGCGCTTCGGGAAATACAATCAACTGGTCTGTTGCAAATAAAAGCAAAGCCGGTTTAGATGCAGATTTTGCTGCATTAATAAATGACATGGCTGCAGGTAAAGTAGGTGCCCTGTTAATTCAAGGCGCAAATCCTGCATATACATGGAATAATGCAAAAGCTTTTACCGATGCATTAAAAAATGTAAAGGTTACTGTTTCATTCAATCCTAAAAATGATGAAACAACACAGCTTTGCAATTACGTAATTCCAAATCATCATTTTCTTGAGAGTTGGGGCGATGCTGAACCAAAATCTGGTTTTATTTCTTTCATGCAGCCAACTATCAATCCATTGTTTAAAACAAGGCAATGGCAGGAAAATCTTGTTAAGTGGGCTGGTATCGCGCCAGACTATCATACTTTCTTCCATAATTATTGGGTTGGAAAGTTAGGTGGGGAAATGGCTTTTGATAAGGCATTACAAGATGGTGTAATTAATGGAAATGCATCTGGCGTTTCTCATGCAATAAATAATACAGGCACTGGTGTTACAGACACAACTACAGTTAAGCCTGTTGCTAATACTGTTATATTAAATAATCAACCTGCTGCATCAACTGCAGCACCGGCAAGTGCGGGTTCTGTAACATCAGCCATCGCTGCAATTAACGGTATAACCGCAGGCAATGGAATCGAGTTGGTACTTTACAAAAAAGTAGGTATTGGTTGTGGTGAGGGCTCTGATAACCCATGGTTACATGAAATGCCTGATCCGGTTACGAGATGTACATGGGATAATTATATTATCCTCTCTCCTGCCATGGCAAAAACTTTACTTGATATTGATTTAAGTAATGATGCACAGGCAGATTCTTATGAAGTCTATCCTGCAAAAAAAGTAGTAAAGGTTACTGTAAACGGAAAGGGTTCTGTTTCACTTCCTACATTAATTATACCCGGTGTTCATCCCAATACGATTGGCATTGCATTGGGTTACGGTCGCACAGGAAAAATAGGAAAAGCAGCAGATGGTGTTGGACAAAATGTAGCCTCTCTTGTTTCATTCAATGGTACTACAACGGGTTATTATGCTACAAATGTGCAGCTTGAAAAAACAGGCAACACTTATGAATTAGCGCTGGCACAAACACATAATGTTTATACAACTTTTACAGGTGGCAGACAAGATGTAATGAAAGAGCTTACGCTTTCTCAATTCAAAACTGCACCTGAACAAATTATTGATGGTCGTGAAGAACAATTAAAAGACTACGGTGGTTTACCCGATTTTGAGAAAGAAGGAACTATGTATCCTTACTATGATAAGCCGGGAATTCACTGGGGAATGAATGTTGATCTTAATAGTTGTATTGGTTGCGGTGCCTGTGTTGTGGCTTGCCATCTTGAAAATAATGTTCCTATAGTTGGTAAGAGCGAAGTGAAGCGTTTTCACGATATGTACTGGATGCGTATCGACCGTTATTACAGCGGCGACATGGAAAATCCAACAGTTGTATTCCAGCCTTTAATGTGCCAGCAATGCGACAATGCACCTTGCGAAAATGTTTGCCCTGTAAGTGCAACCAATCATAGCAGTGAAGGGTTGAATCAAATGGCTTATAACCGTTGTATCGGTACAAAATATTGTGCTAACAACTGCCCTTATAAAGTTCGTCGTTTTAACTGGGCTGATTATTTGGGTGGCGACAGTTTTCCGGATAACCAAAACTTTACCGGTGTTGGTCAGCTTGATCCTATCGTTCATGTAATGAATGATGATCTTACCAGAATGGTTTTAAATCCGGATGTTGTAGTAAGAGCAAGAGGTGTAATGGAAAAATGTTCTTTCTGTGTACAACGTTGCCAGGATGGAAAATTAAAAGCAAAGAAAGAAAGCCGTCCTTTAAAGAGTGGTGAAAATAATGAGTGGGATGTGCAAACTGCTTGTCAGCAGGCTTGCCCTACTAATGCAATCGTATTTGGAAATGCCAATGACAAGAATAGCGCAATAACAAGCATACGAATGAATAATAAATTAAGATTATTCCATTCACTGGAGCAGTTACACACTTTGCCTAACGTAAGTTATCTGGCAAAAGTTCGCAATAGAGATGAAGTATTGGAAACAAATAAAGAAGGTTGATTAAATAAGAAGTTGTATTAGCGAAAAATAAAGAGTATGTCATTATTAAGATATGAATCTCAGTTAAGAGAACCGTTGATTGATGGAAACAAAACCTATCACGACGTTACTGAGGATATTTGCAAACCAATTGAAGCAAAGCCTGGCACATTATGGTACATAGGTTTTTTCATTTCTGTTGCCTTACTCTTATTTGGTATTTATAGTGTATATCGTGATGTGGCGTATGGTATCGGACAATGGAACATCAATCATACTGTTGGCTGGGGTTGGGATATTACAAACTTTGTTTGGTGGGTTGGTATTGGTCACGCAGGAACGCTTATCTCAGCAATCCTTTTATTGTTCAGGCAAACATGGCGCAATGGTGTAAACCGTGCTGCAGAAGCTATGACAATTTTTGCGGTGATGTGTGCCGGTCAGTTTCCTATTTGGCACATGGGGCGTGTATGGAACGCATTCTTTGTATTTCCTTATCCAAATACAAGAGGTCCTGTTTGGCCGAACTTTAGTTCTGCCCTGATGTGGGATGTGTTTGCAATATCAACATATTTTACCGTATCACTTTTATTCTGGTATACAGGTTTAATACCGGATTTGGCAACAGTTCGCGACAGAGCTAAAACCAAGTTTCGTAAAATGTTTTATGGTATCGCTTCGTTTGGTTGGTCTGGTTCTACAAAACACTGGCAGAGACATGAATCGTTATCACTTGTACTTGCAGGTCTTGCTACACCGCTCGTACTTTCAGTACATACTATCGTGTCGTTCGACTTTGCAACTTCTGTAATTCCCGGTTGGCATACTACTATCTTCCCTCCTTACTTTGTTGCGGGTGCTATCTTCTCTGGTTTTGCAATGGTGCAAACATTATTGGTTATTACCAGAACAGTTTTACATCTTGAAGATTATATTACAATCGGGCACATTGAAGCGATGAACAAAGTAATTGTTCTTACAGGGTCTATTGTAGGCTGTGCTTATTTAACGGAATTATTTATCGCGTTCTATAGCCAGAATCAATATGAAGGTTATGCATTCTTTCATAACAGAGCAGACTTCTTTAGCCCGTATGGCTGGGCTTATTACAGCATGATGTTTTGTAATGTAGTATCGCCACAAATATTCTGGTTTAGAAAACTGCGCAGAAATTTATGGGTAACAATGTTCATGAGTATTGTTGTTAATGTGGGTATGTGGTTTGAACGTTTTGTGATTATTGTTACATCACTTTACAGAGATTATCTTCCGTCAGCATGGTCTGTATATTATACAGCATCGATTTGGGAGGTTGGTTTTTTTCTTGGAACATTCGGGTTGTTCTTTACTTGTTACTTCCTTTTCTCTAAGTATTTCCCGGTAATAGCAACAGCAGAAGAAAAGCAAATATTAAAACAAACAGGAGAAAGCTATAAAGATAATATGGGTGAGCTTGAACAAGAATCTCCTGAGCAGTTTGCATTAGAGGCAGCACATTAAAAAGAAATAAAAGCCTAAAGAATATGGCAAAAAAGAAATTTGTAGTTGCGTGTTTTGATGATGAAAAAGTTTTGTTTCCTGCGGTAAAAAAAGTTCGTTTGGCAGGATATAAAATACATGATGTTTACACTCCATTTCCCATGCATGGTTTAGATCACGCTTTGGGATTAAGAGAAACAAGTTTACATACAGCAGGATTTATTTATGGTATAACAGGTACTTCAATTGCATTGGGTGGAATGAGCTGGATTTTTACCAGGGATTGGCCGTTGAATATTGATGGCAAACCACATTTTCCGTTGCCGGCATTTATACCCATTACATTTGAAACAACTGTTTTGCTTTCTGCTGTAGGCATGGTTCTTACTTTTTGTTATTTATGCCAGCTTGCGCCATTTGTTAAGAAACATCATTTCCATCCACGGGCAACAGATGATTTGTTTGTGATGGTAATTGAGTGTACTTCAAAAACAAATGTTGAAGATTTACAAAATTTTCTTTCCAATACAGGCGCAGTTGAAGTAAATGTGCAGGTAGCAGAAACGGGATGGTGGTTAGGTACCTATGATAGAGAACAAAAATTGTTTGAAAAAGATCCGGCAGTAATTTAAATATAGAATAAATGAAAGTTCAGTTAGTTATATTTTTCATTGCAGTTTTAATCATCGCAGGGTGCAGTAGTGTGCGCAGAGATCCAGGTCGTGTTTATATGCCAGATATGGGACCGAGCCGCGCCTATGAAACATATGATGCGCGTGATTCAAATGTATTTACAACTGACTCAAACGAACAAGGCAGAAAGATTTTTTATAATAATATGCCTGTTGCAGGAACCATTGCAAGAGATGAAGAAATGCCTTTTCCTTTTGCAAAAGATTTTCCAGGTGATACAACAAATTATGTGGCTTCTAAACAAGTAATGAGTCCAATTACAAATATGGATTCAGCGCAAATGCAGGAAGCTCAAAGATTATATCTTGTTTATTGTGGTGTTTGTCATGGTCCAAAGTTGGACGGTAACGGCCCATTATATAAAGATGGCAATGGACCTTTTCCTGCTGCACCTGCAAATTTTGTAGGTAATGACAGGTATAAGAATATGCCCGAAGGACAGATGTTTTATTCTGTTACCTATGGTAAAAATTTGATGGGTTCTTATGCATCGCAATTAACAAGACATCAGCGTTGGATGGTGATTGCATACATAAAGTCAAAGCAGAATGCAGCAGCGGCAACATCTAAACCTGCGGCATCAGACAGTACATCAACAGCAAAAAAATAATTGGCAGATAAAAAAAATACAATGGCAGATATAAACGAGCAATTTGAAATTCCTTCCAGGATGAAAACATGGTCAATGGTATTAATTATCATTGGTGTTGTTGCTTTTATTCTTGGATTGATTACAAAAGGCATGAGCAGCGATGAACATCAGCGTGCTATTTTTATTGGTACATTGATGTATAACAGTATGTACTGGACAATGATTTGTAATGCAAGCATGTTCTTTATCTGCGCTACTACGCTTGCTATGGGAGGATGGAACATTGTAATGCGTCGTGTGCCAGAAGCCATCTCTACACTAGTTCCCATATTTGGCAGCATCACAATTATCATTTTCATTTATATCATATTAATTGGTCATAACGATAAAGTTTATCCCTGGCTTAATAAATCACTTGTTGAAAGCAACGAAGAATTAAAAGGCAAAAGTGGATTTTTAAATCCTACATTCTTTCTAATCTGGTCAGTTCTTGCAATTGGATTGTGGAGTTTACTTGGTCATCGCATGAGACGTTTAAGCAGTGAAGCAGATGAAGGCAAAATGGATTATGAACAGGGAAAGAGTTTTATATGGAGAAATACAGTTACTGCTGCCATGTTTATTGTTTGGTTTGCATTAACGGTTGGCTCAACCGTTCCATGGTTTTGGATGATGAGCATTGATCCCCTCTGGTACAGCACAATGTATAGCTGGTACACATTTGGAAGTACCTTTGTTGCGGGCATGAGTTTAATTGCATTATGGCTTGTATATCTTAAGAACAAAGGCTATTTGGAATTAGCTAACCAGGAGCATTTGCACGACGTTGGTAAATTTATGTTTGCCTTCTCTATCTTTTGGACATACTTATGGTTCTCTCAATACATGTTGATTTGGTATGGCAATATTCCGGAAGAAACAATTTATTTTAAGCATCGTGTGCAAGGCCCCTGGAAAGGTATATTTTTCATGAACATTATTTTAAATTTTGTTTGCCCTATATTGATTTTAATGAAGCGTGCTACAAAACGTAATTATACCTGGATGACATTTATGGGTGTACTTATTGTGTTTGGGCACTGGATAGATTTTTATCAAATGGTTATGGGTAGTATAAGAAAAGAAGATGCAACTTTAACGTGGCTGGATTTTGGTATTGCATCTTTATTTATAGGATTGATGATTCATTTTGCAGGGAAAGCATTGGCAAAGAAACCACTGGTTCCCCGCTATCATCCATTCTTAAAAGAAAGCATTATTCATCATACGTAAAGTAAAACTGAAAATACAAGCAGAATCATGGCAATGTTTTTTACGATAGCTGTTATTATACTGGTTTATCTTATCATTTTCCAGATAGCAAAAGCCAGCGAATATGTATCAGTAATTAAAGGAGAAGAAAGAAGCAAAAGAGAACAAAACAAGATCAATGGTTTCTTCATGATTGCTTTTTTAATTGCAGGATTGATAGGCGTATATTATTGCAACAAAGCTTTATACCCTAAAACATTATTAGCACATGATGCAGCCAGCACACAAGGCGACAGAGTAGATTCAATGCTTTGGGTAACCTTGATTATTACAGGAACCGTTTTTGTAATTACACAATGTCTTCTTTTTTGGTTTGCATTTAAATATCAGCAAAGCGAGAAACGTAAAGCTTTTTATTTTCTGCACAACAATCGATTGGAATTAATATGGACTGCAGTTCCTGCCATTGCGATGACGGTGCTGGTAGTAATTGGATTGCGTAACTGGTATTCATTTACAGGTCCTGCTCCTAAAAATGCAATGCAGATTGAAGTTACAGGTAAACAATTCGGATGGATATTTCGTTACCCGGGCGCTGATAATGTTTTTGGGAAAAAATATTATAAATTGATTGATGACGCGAATAATAATTCACTGGGTCAGGACTGGAATGATAAAACAAATTTTGATGATGTAGTATCAATGGGTACAGTTTATCTTGTAAAAGGTAAACCCGTGAACTTTATTATTAATTCAAGAGATGTGATACATGATGTAGGCTTACCACAATTCCGTTTAAAAATGGATGCAGTACCGGGAACACCAACATCGCTGTGGTTAACTCCTAAATATACTACCAAAGAGATGAAGGAGATGACGGGTAATCCTGACTTCCAGTATGAATTGGCCTGTGATCAGTTATGTGGTAATGGTCACTACTCTATGCGCGGAATTATTGAAGTGGTTACACAGGAAGAGTTTGATGTTTGGATGGCACAGCAAAAGCCAAACTACTATGCGGTTTTTCCTGATAAGGATCCATCAAATAAAAAACCGCAGCTACAAACAGATAGTACAAAAGCAACCGCTGCAGCTAATACTGCTTCAGCACAAAAAACAAAAATGTAATTTACAAACGTCCCGTTGTTAGGATTGTTTAAAATATAATAACGATAATATGAGTAACGAAGCATCAATGCACACAGATACAGGCGTAAGCGTTCCGGTGGAAGTGCATCATGAAGAACATGTACATCACCATCATCATGAAAGCTTTATTACAAAATATGTGTTTAGTCAGGATCATAAAATGATCAGTAAACAATTCCTGATAACAGGAATGTTTTGGGGTATTTTAGGTGGCCTTCTTTCAGTAATTTTTAGGTTACAGCTTGGTTATCCCGAAGCATCCTTTACTTTTCTACAGGATTTATTAGGCAAGTGGTGGTTTGAGAATGGACATCTTACGGCAGAAGCTTATTACGCATTAGTAACAACACATGGAACTGTACTTGTGTTTTTTGTATTAACAGCAGGTCTTAGCGGAACATTTGCCAATCTTCTTCTTCCATTACAAGTTGGCGCAAGAGATATGGCTTCTCCATTTTTAAATATGCTTAGCTATTGGTTCTTCTTTTTAGCAAGTGTATTTATGTTATCAAGTCTTTTTGTATCAACAGGACCTTTTAGCGGCGGATGGACTGCATATCCCCCATTAAGTGCTTTGCATGATGCATCTCCGGGTTCGCAACATGGAATGGATTTATGGCTGATTGCAATGGCCATATTTGTTGTTTCATCTTTGCTTGGTGGCTTAAATTATATTGTTACCGTGCTTAATATGCGTACAAAAGGAATGAGCATGACGAGATTGCCATTAACTGTGTGGGCACTTTTCTTTACAGCAATATTGGGCGTGTTATCATTCCCGGTTTTATTGTCAGGTTTCATTCTTTTAATTTTTGATCGCAACTTTGGAACAAGTTTCTACCTCTCTGATATATTTGTCTCAGAAACAAATACAGCTTTAGCAAACGAAGGAGGTAATGCAATTTTATATCAGCACTTATTCTGGTTCCTTGGTCATCCTGAAGTATACATTATCTTACTACCAGCGTTGGGAATGGTGTCAGAAATTATATCTGTCAATTCAAGAAAACCCATCTTTGGTTATATGGCAATGGTGGCATCTTTATTTGCCATTGCAATTCTTTCATTCCTTGTGTGGGCGCATCATATGTTTGTAAGCGGATTAAATCCGTTCCTTGGTTCAATATTCGTTTTACTAACATTATTAATCGCAGTTCCATCGGCAGTAAAAGTATTTAACTGGCTTACTACATTATGGCGGGGAAGTATTCGCTTCACTCCTGCAATGCTTTTTGCAATTGGTTTTGTGAGTCTGTTTATTTCAGGTGGTTTAACAGGTATCTGGTTAGGTAATTCTGCTCTTGATATTCATTTGCACGATACATATTTTGTAATTGCACACTTTCATATTGTAATGGGTGTTGCATCTATGTTTGGAATGTTTGCAGGTATTTATCACTGGTTCCCCAAAATGTACGGGCGTTATTTAAATAATACACTTGGTTATATTCATTTTTGGATAACAATAGCGGGTGCTTATCTTATTTTCTGGCCTATGCACTATGAAGGATTAGCAGGTATGCCGCGCCGTTATTATGATTATTCTAACTGGACAAGCTTTAATCAATTCGGCGATTTGAATCGAATAATAAGCACTGTAGCCATGATTGTTTTTGCAGTTCAGCTATTATTCCTTTTCAACTTCTTTTATTCAATTTTCAAAGGCAGAAAATTAACTACGCCAAATCCGTGGGGTGCAAATACATTAGAGTGGACTACTCCAATAAAAACAGGACATGGTAACTGGCCTGGCGAAATTCCGGAAGTGCACCGTTGGCCTTATGACTACGGGAAAGACGGAAGAGAATTCATCCCGCAAAACGTTCCTATTGGTCAGGATGAAAGTGCTCATTAGTTTAAATGGTTTATAATATATAATTATGCCCTGAAATTTTTCGGGGCATTCTTTTTTGTTTGACATTTGCGCAGTGGTAAAAAAAAATAATTCAGCATCATATAAAATCGCTCTAAAATTTAAAGATTATTTTCTTCTGATGAAGTTTACCCTAAGCTTCACAGTTGTGTTCACATGTGTAATCAGTTATCTTCTCGCACCCAATATTGTTGAGTATTCATGGCTTTATATTATCATTCTATTTGTTGCAGGTTTATTAATAACAGGCAGTGCTAACGCAATAAACCAGGCTGTTGAAAAAGATACTGATGCACTGATGCGACGCACAGGAAAACGACCGGTTGCAAACGGGAGGATGAGTGTGAATGAAGCCTTTACTTTTGCATTTGTTTGTGGCTTTGCCGGTGTTTTGCTGATGTACTTTTTTTTTAATTTATCTTCTGCCCTGCTTTCTGCTTTCAGCATTTTTTTGTATGCTTATATTTATACGCCTTTAAAAAAAGTAAGTTCCATTGCTGTTTTAGTTGGCGCATTTCCTGGGGCATTGCCTTGTCTTATTGGCTGGGTTGCGGCAACAGGTTTAATAAGCCCCTTTGCAAATATTAATGTTAACGGAAATATTTTCTCTAATGGTGCCGGATGGGTTTTATTTGGCATTCAGTTTTTGTGGCAGTTTCCTCACTTCTGGGCAATCGCATGGCTGGCACATACAGATTATGCAAGAGCAGGTTTTAAATTATTGCCTTCAAAAGAAGGCCCTACAAAATTTACAGCATTGCAATCAGTATTATATACAATTGTTATGATACCCGTTGGCGTATTGCCTTATTATTTTCATATTACCGGAGTAATAAGTTTATGGATCGTTCTTGCAGCAAATATTTTTTTGCTTGTTCAATGTTTGCGGTTGTATAAAGAAGTAAATGTTCAGGCAGCCCGCCGGGTAATGTTCAGTTGTTACATTTATTTACCCATCGTGTTTCTCTCGTTGCTTGCCGATAAAGCTTGATTTCAAATTATATTCTTACCCGCGGCTTCTTATCTTTAATCAATGGATAATTTTGAAATCGTCATTTTCTTAATGACAGTTCTTATTGTTCTTTCAGCAATTACTGATAAGATTAAATTGCCTAACCCAATTGTTTTGGTTTTTATTGGGTTGATAATTGGTTTCCTCCCCTTTCTTCCCAATTTAAAGTTAGATCCTGAAATAGTGTTTCTCGTTTTTCTTCCGCCACTGTTATACGATGCTGCATTTAAAACTTCATGGCTTGATTTTAAAAAAGAAATTCGTGCCATATCAACTTTGGCAATAACGCTTGTATTTTTTTCAACTGTTATTGTTGCAGTTGCCGCGCATTATTTAATTCCGGGTTTTAGCTGGCCGATTTCTTTTTTATTAGGTGCAATCATTTCTCCTCCCGATGCTGTTGCAGCAACAAATATTATTAAAGGACTCGGTTTAAATAAAAGAGTAGTTACAGTTATTGAAGGAGAAAGTTTATTAAATGATGCGTCAGCACTAATTGCATATCGGTATGCTTTAGCGGCTACGTTAAGTGGAAGTTTTGTTTTATGGAAAGCCGGCTTACAATTTATTTTTATAACAGCAGGCGGAATTTTAGCAGGTTTGATTGTTGGATATGCACTTGTTTTTGCGCATAAAAAAATTAAAGACAATGCTATTGTTGAAACAAGCCTGAGTTTAATAACTCCTTTCTTAGCTTATTTGCTTGCTGAAGAATTTCATGTTTCAGGCATACTTGCAGTTGTTACAGCAGGAATTTTAATTGGCTGGCATTCGAGAGAAATTTTCTCTTTTCAAACAAGATTGCAAACAACTATTGTTTGGAATACTGTAATTTTTTTGTTGAATGGAATTGTATTTATTTTAATAGGCTTGCAATTACCGGAATTCGTTACCGATCTTAAAACATCTACATTATTTGAGCTAATTGGTTACGGACTTATAATTAGCGTTGTAACTATTATCATTCGAATATTATGGGTATTTGCAGGTGCATATCATCAACGGATTTTCAGGAGAAAAAAATTAATTGCAAACGAAGAAGATGATGCTGTAAACTGGAAAAATGTATTGATAGTTGCGTGGACAGGTACACGTGGGGTAGTAAGTCTTGCAGCTGCATTAGCATTACCATTTACTTTGGAAAATGGTGGTGAATTTCCCAAGCGGCATTCAATATTATTATTAACATTTACAGTGATACTGGTAACGTTAGTAATACAAGGTTTAACATTGCCGATTCTTATCAAACTACTCAATATAAAATCTGAAAAACCTTTACTGCAAAAAGAGCAAAACGAATTAAATCTTTTACTTGCAGAAAGCAGTTTACACTTTATAAATAACAACTTTTCGCACAGCATTGATGAAACAGTAATCAATAACATTAAAAGGCAATATGAGTTTAGCTACAATTTGCTTTCAAAGAAAAACGGGAATTATCGTCAGCGAAAAGAAAGTGAATTGCAATTAAATTCTGTAAACCAATTTTTGCAGGCGCAACTTGAAATAATAAAATTTCAGCGCGAGCTATTAATGAAATTTCAAAATGAAGACCGGTTTAGTGAAGAAGCGCTTGCTAATGCAGAAAGAGAGTTAGACATAGAGGAGCTTCGTCTTAATTCATTAATTCAAAAAAAAGAAGGTTCTATCAGCATTGCAAATACTGCTCCTCCGCAATAGCTTATATTTTTTATTAAAAAAATTCGCGTACGATTATTATCGGCAAAAAAATTGAAGCATAATTTTAAAAGCTTCTATGAAAAAAGTTTTCATTCCAATGTTAGCAGTATTATTTTTTAGTTGCGGAGGAAATAATCAGAAGATAGGTGGTGCAGATTCTGCAAATGCAATTGGCGGATCTCCTGCACTGGATACACAAGTTTCACCACAACCAGATGGTTATGCACCACCGAATGCAACTACTGATACAAGCCAGCATGCAAAAGATTCTCTTGACACAATGCATCACTAATCCAATCGGTGATGTATGTTAGGCATTACCTGAAATATATCTCACAAGATATCTTTTTGCAACTGGCAATAAAGTTTCTTCTATCGGAAGATTTATTTCTGCATGAATGACATACACTGCAGGATTGGGTAAATAAGTTCTTGTTTTAACAAGTTCAGATTTTATATGTTCGTATGTATTTGCAATTGTTTTGTACCACGAATCAATAAATTCTGTGCGTATGCTGCGAAATTTCTCTTCGCGCTTTTCATAGATGCTCAAACGGTAATAATAAACTCTTGTAAGAGTTATTGTGTTGCTGAGAAAAAAATAACCTTCATTTTGTTCAAGCGGAATAATGCCAACGGGCGAAATGTTTAATTTATCTTCTACCATTTCATACAACTCAGTTCCGTTACTTATTGTAGAGCGCATTTGTTTGGTTGCATAATGAATTATTTCTTCTAATTGTTGCATCACTTCATCATCACTCATCATTTGCTCATATAATAATTCCAATTTTTCCAATTGAATACCTGTAAGTTTTTTTGGAAACTGCTCCTGCAAAAATTTTTTGTTTTCTTTAAAGGCAACGAGGTTGTTGTAATGAAAAATTATATCTGATAACTGCGGATATAATTTTTGTTCGTTGAAATATTTATTCACCTCTTGCAGATAAGCCAGTAAAGTATATTTTTTTAACTCGAAATCTATGTAGCCATCTGCGAACCATGTTTCTGATAATGATTTCATACTTCAAAAATTTAAAGTCAATTTACAAAACCATATAATAATATCTACGATAAACTATACACAATAGTTAGACCGTTCATCTAAATAACGTTTAACGTTGAAATATTATTTGAATCATAAACCGTGGTTTAGCTACTCACTGCACCAATTTTTCTCAGAAATTTTCTATTGGATCTTTTATGAATAAACTTGTGTACCAAACTATATATTACTGGCATTATCAGCAAGGTTAAAATTGTTGAAGTAATGAGGCCGCCGATAACAACTATTGCAAGTGGTTTTTGTGTTTCACTTCCGATGCCTGTGCTTAACGCCGCCGGCAATAAACCAATTGCTGCCATCAATGCCGTCATCACAACCGGGCGAACACGCGATTGCACGCCTTGCATGATTGCTTCATCCAAATGCATTTTTGCTTCGAGATTTTTTCTGAATACAGAGATAAGAATAACACCATTTTGAATACAAACACCAAACAAAGCAATAAAGCCAATACCCGCGCTAATACTAAAGTTCATTCCGGTAACATGTAGCGCTAAAATACCGCCGATTAATGCAAACGGAACGTTCAAAATAATCAGCAATGCGTCTTTTACATTTCCAAATGCAATAAACAGGAGAACAAAAATTCCAAGTAAACATAATGGCACCACTTGTTGCAAACGTTTCGTTGCTCTCACCTGGTTTTCAAACTCACCATTCCATGTTGCCGTATAACCTTTGGGCAATTTAATTTGCTTTCTAAATTGTGCTTGTGCATCTGCAATAGTACTGCCTAAATCTCTTCCGCGGTTTGAAAATTTTATACCGATGTATCGTTGGTTGTTATCACGATAAATAAACGCAGGACCGGTTAAGGTGTGTATCGTTGCAATTTCGCTTAGCGGAATACTTGTGCTGTCTTGTGTTGGAATCATTAATCTTGCAATTTTATCCTGCGTGTCGCGAAAGTCCTTTTGATAGCGCACTCTTATATCAAACTTTTCATAACCCTGGTATAGTTGCGTTGCTGCCTTACCGCCAATTGCCATTTCAATAACTGCACTTGCATCTGCAGTGTTTACACCATAGGCAGCCATCTTTTGCTGATCAAGGTCAATATTAAATTCTGGTTGACCTAAATTTCGCAACACACCTAAATCTGAAATACCATTAATATGAGAAAGCACATCTTTTGTCCTGTCTGCCAGGCTATCAAGAACATTAAAATCTGGCCCGAAAATTTTTACTGCTAATGCCGCGTTGATGCCGGCAACCGCTTCTTCAACATTATCGCGAATAGGCTGAGAAAAATTAAATACAGCGCCGGGAATTTTTTCAAGTTGCTTATCCATGCTGGCTATCATATCATCTTCTGAAACACCATTTGGCCATTTATCTTTTGGTTTTAATGCAACATCAATTTGCACATTAAAAAAACCTTCCGGATCTGTGCCATCGTTTGTTCTTCC
>DASZUY010000218.1:0-17871 GCA_035547495.1 Parafilimonas sp.
CGCAGCTTTAGCCGGGTTAACTTTTTTATGTGGTGGATTTTTATTAAACGATGCTGCAATCATACCAAACAAATCTTTGTAAGAAATGTTTTCAGCATTAATAATAAAACGCTCTTTGCAAATATTGCTGTTCATCAACGCAATCATTGCAGTTGCTACATCTTCCACATCAACAAAACCTGTAATGCCTTCTGAATAATAAGGAAACTCTTTATAAACCGTTTTAAAGATTTCTGTTGAACCATTGTTCCAGTCACCGGCGCCAAGAATAATAGTAGGGTTCACAATCACCGCATTTAAACCTTCTGCAATGCCACGCCAAACTTCCATTTCAGCGAGATATTTGCTTTCTCCATAAACGCTGTTGCTTGTTTCTTCGCTCCATTGCATTTCTTCTGTTACAATAACGTTCTCGCGCAACCTGCCCAATGCAGAAACAGAACTTACATGCAGAAATTTTTTTACGCCAGAAAGTAAACATGCATTTACAATGTTCGCCGTGCCTTCAACATTCGTTTTAAAAAGTTGTTTTTTCACTTTTGGGTTGAATGAAACTTTTCCTGCGCAATGATACACTTCATCAACATCGTACAAAATTTCTTCGAGTAATTCAGTGTCAAACAAATCACCTTTAATCCATTCCACATTTAATTGTTGAAATGGAATTTCGCTTCTGTAAATCGCTTTGATTTTTATGTTTTGCTGTGAAAGTTTTTTGGTAAGATGAGAACCGAGCAAACCAGAAGCGCCTGTTATAAAAACAGTCTTATTATCTATTATTGAAAAATTTTCTTCGTCTTGAATCATGCAGTGATTTATAAAACCCTTTTAGTGGGTTTGGGGTTTATAATCATAAAAACCTTTTCCTGTTTTTCTGCCCAATTCTTTTGCATCCACTTTATTTTTTTGCAGAATGGATGGTGTCAAACGTGCCGGTTTATTTAATGCTTCCCAAACTATATTGCTAACAGAATAATTTACGTCCAGCCCAATCATATCCATTAATTTAAAAGGTCCCATTTTAAATCCTGATGCCTCCATTATTGCATCTATTGTTTCAACGTCAGCAATTCCATCTTCAACTAATTGCATCGCTTCAAGATAATAATGTCTTGCAACACGGTTAACAATAAAGCCCGGCGAATCATTACATACAACGGGTGTTTTGCCAAACTTTTTTGCAAGCCAAACTAAAGTTTCAATTACATCATTACCGGTTTTTTCTGCGCATATTATTTCAACCAGTTTCATTATTTGTGCGGGATTAAAAAAGTGCATGCCTGCAAAACGAGTTGCATATTTTTTATCGTGGCTTAATTCTGAAACAGAAATAGAAGAAGTGTTCGTAGCAAAAACTGTTTCGCTATTATTAATCAAAGAGAGCTCATCAAATATTTGTTGTTTAATTTCTTTCTTTTCAACAACAGCTTCAATAATTATATCTGCAACACAATTTTTAATGTTTGCAGTAAATGTTATTCGCTGTAAAATTTCTGCTTTTTGTTTATCTGTGATTTTCTGCTTTTCTACTAATTTTTTTAAACCATCCTTAATTATTACTTCGCTTGCTAACAGCATCTCTTCTTTTACATCAAATTGAATTACCTCAAACCCGCTTTGTGCAGCAACCTGCGCAATTCCGCTGCCCATAGTACCTGCGCCGCAAACACAAATCTTTTTTACGTTGTTCAAGAAGATTTTTTACAAACATACAGTGTAAAAAAAGATAACGTTTACTTTTACTTCACTTTAAAATCTTTATTTTTAATTATGCAGCAGTTAGATTTATTTAAGAAAGAGCCTGAAAAAAAGAAAGAGGTTTTAAGACCGCCGAAAGAAATTGAAATAAAAACAACTGATGATAACAAAGATGAAGCTGTAAACAAAGAAAAAAAACCTGTTCAGCTTATAAAACCCTTATCAAAAAAACCTGATAAAAAACCTGGTAAGCGCGGAAGAAAATCTTTTAAAGAAATTAATCTTGATGTTTCACTGCTCGAAATTCCGGATGATGAAACACTCGCTCAAAAGCAATATTATTCTATCACCGAAGTTGCTGAATGGTTTCATGTAAATAGTTCGTTACTGCGTTTTTGGGAAAAAGAATTTGATATTTTAAAGCCACGCAAAAATCGCAAAGGTGATCGCATGTTTCGCCCCGAGGACATAAAAAATTTGCGCATCATATATTATTTATTAAGGCAGCAGAAATATTCAATGGAAGGAGCAAAGCAATTTTTAAAAGACAATCAAAAGCGCGCAGAAATGCAAACGCGGTTGGTAGAAACCTTAACAAAACTCCGCTCGTTTCTTTTAGAATTGAAATCTAATTTAGGCGCATGAAAAAGTTAGCACTCATTGGTTCAATTCTTATTTTAATTGTTTCATGCAAAACACAAAATGCTGTAACAAAATCATCGGCTGTATTTCATGCTTACCAGGTTAGTTACGATGCTAAAGGCAGAAAAGTGTTGCGCGGATTAATATCAAGAGCCGATATTGAAAATGATACTGCGTTTAGCTGGTTCAAAAAAAATTATAATCTCGGTAGGCCAGATGCAAGTGCTGTTGCTGCCTTCAGGCAACATGCGGCCGATTTTCAAATGCTGATTTTTGGCGGAACCTGGTGCCCTGATACGCAAAATTTATTGCCACAATTTTATCGCGTTGCAGATGCGGCGGGGTTTGCAGATAGCAGCATTACATTAATTGGCGTTGACGATGCAAAAACAACTTTCGACAATCTTCATAAAACTTTTCACCTAATAGATGTGCCTACATTTATTGTTATGAAAAACGGAAAAGAAGTTGGACGCGTTGTTGAATATGGCGAAAGCGGCGATGCTATGAATGAGCTTGGGAAAATTGTTTCTTCGTTATAATTTGTTTGGCTTTAAAGCACCTTACCGCTAACTCTTTTCCGGAATGCTTGTTTTTATAAATGTTGGTGCTGTTCTTTTTTTAGTTGCCTGTTCATACGCATAAGCAAGCGCAATAATTTTTTCTTCAGTGTAAGCACCGCCAATAAATGATAAACCAATTGGCAGATCATGCACCATTCCCATCGGCACGGTTATGTGCGGGTAACCGGCAATGGCTGCCGGCGTTGAATAAGAAAATCCTGTATCATAATCACCATTAATTAAATCAATACACCACGATAAACCATTTGTTACACCACAAATGGCATCGAGTTTATTGTCAGAAATTATATCATCAATAATTAATCGCGTACGTAAAATTTTGCTTAATGCTTCTTTATATTCACTGCTGTTTAAATCGCCTTTTGCTTCGCTCATCTCTAAAATTTCCTGCTTAAAAAATGGCATTGCAGATGCTTCGTTTTGTTTATTGAATTCAATAACCTCTTTCAACGATTTTACTTTTGCATTTGCGTTCGACAAATATTTATTCACGCCGTCTTTAAATTCATATTGCAATACGAGAAATTCTGCATCGCCTATATCGCTCAACTTTTTTTGCAATTCAATTTGTACAATGGTTGCGCCCTGGTTTTTTAAAACATCAATCGCAGCATTATATACATCTGTAATTTGTTTGTTGCCTTCAAGAAATGCTTTTTCAATTCCAATGTGTTTGCCTTGTAATGCGTTCGCAGTTAAGTTTTGTGTGTAATCCTTCAAAAATTTTCCATCACTGTTTTTTGTAACAGCATCTTCATCATCAACACCGGTTAAAGCGCCTAAAAAGATCGCAGCATCTTTTACTGTTCGCGCCATTGGTCCTGCTGTATCTTGTGTAGATGAAATTGGAATGATGCCGCTTCTGCTCAACAAACCTACAGTTGGTTTTATACCAACAATTCCGTTTACAGATGATGGCGAAACAACAGAGCCGTTTGTTTCTGTGCCGATGGCAACTGCACATAAATTAGCGGCAATAGCAGCGCCGGAACCAGAACTTGAACCGGAAGGATTTCTTTCTAAAATGTATGGACATTTTGTTTGACCACCACGGCTGCTCCAGCCGCTACATGCATTTGTTGAACGGAAATTTGCCCATTCGCTCAAATTTGTTTTGCCCATTAAAACAGCGCCTGCAGTTCTTAATTGCTGAACAATAAATGCATCTTTCGCCGCATGATTTCCTTCAAGCGCAGAAGCGCCGGCAGTTGTCATCATTTTATCGCCGGTATTAATATTGTCTTTTATTAAAACAGGAATGCCATGCATTGCGCTTCTTATTTTTCCCGCTTTGCGTTCTTTGTCCATCGCATCTGCAATCGCTAAAGCATCAGGATTAAGTTCGATGATCGCATTTAAATAAGGTCCACTTTTATCTATAGCTGCAATTCTTTTTAAATACATTTCTGTTATGCTGCGCGAAGTATATTTTCCGGATTGCATTGCTTCTTGCAATTCATCAATTGTTATTTCATTTAATTCGAAATTATCTGAAGGAATATTTTCTACGCTCGTTTTGGCTGATGCAAAATTTCCTGCTGCTAAAATGGATGAGATGCCCAATCCGGCGGCTGATATATTCTTTAAAAATTTTCTCCTTTGCATATAGTTAAAGTTTGAATTAAAGATACATTGTGCGAAAGAATTCTTCTTCCTTAAAATATCAATTTACCTTTATTTTGCTAAAAATTTGAGTAATATGACGACGTTGATAAAATGCCCGAGTTGCGGTAACGAATTTGAACCGAACGACGCAATGCGTGATGAAATACAGAAAGAGTTGCGGCAGCAAATGAGAGAATGGCAACAAAAAAAAGAAGAAGATTTTAAACAAAGAGAATCTTCTTTCGAAAAACAAATGCGTGCTAAAGATGATGAATTAAATAAACGCTTGCTTGATGAAAAGAAAAAAATGCAAAGCGATTTAGAATCATCAATAAGAAAATCTTTAAGCGCCGATTTTGAAAATCAACTAATATTATTACAGCAATCTATTGCGGACAATGAAGAAAAATTAAAAGAGGCACGCAAAAAAGAATTGGAGTTTTTGCAAAAAGAGCAAAACTTAAAACGCCGCGAAGAAGAAATTGAAATTAATCTTCAGAAAAAAATATTGGAAGAACGTGAAAAGCTTTCGACAGAAATAAGAAAAATTGAAGCACAAAAAATTGAACAGTTAGAAAACGATTTCAAATTAAAACTTGCAGAAAAGGAAAAGCAGCTTGAAGATCAGAGAAAGCTTGCGGAAGAAATGAAGCGCAAAGCAGAACAAGGCAGCATGCAGTTACAGGGTGAAGTGCAGGAGTTATTGCTCGAAAATATTTTGCAGTCAACTTTTCCGCACGATAAAATCTTGCCTGTTGGTAAAGGCGTGCGTGGTGCAGATTGCATTCAAACAGTTTGTAATCCTTACGGCAATGAGTGCGGGAAAATTATTTATGAAAGTAAACGCACATTAAGTTTTTCAAACGATTGGATTGATAAACTGAAAGCAGACATGCGCAGCCAGGGAGCGGACCTTGCCGTGATCGTTACGCAAACTTTACCAAAAGATATGGAACGGTTTGGTGAGAAAGATGGTGTTTATATCTGCACATTCACTGAAGTAAAAAGTCTTGCAACTGTTTTACGTAACAGCATAATGGAAGTTTTTAAGCTTACAAAAAGCCAGGAAAACAAGGGCGATAAAATGCACATGCTTTATGATTATTTAACCAGTCATGAATTTAGTGAGCAGTGGAAAGCAATTCGGGAAGGATTTTTGAGTATGAAAATAAGTATACAAAAAGAGCGCGATGCAATGGAAAAATTGTGGAAGGCAAGGGAAAAACAATTAGAAAAAGTTTTATTGAATGCTGCACATATTAAAGGTTCTGTGGAAGGTATTGCAGGCAGTGATGCTGTGAATTTGAACTTATTGGAAGATGAATCGCAAACACTTCTTGATTAGAAATAATAATTGTTGGCACGATATTAACAATCACTTAAGCAGCTAACAGAACTCAAAACACATCTTAAAACAAAATTATTTTTATGAAGAAAATTTTTGGTGCTTTAATCATCTTATGTTTATTCGCTGCTGAAAAAACAAATGCGCAACTTGATAGGGGAACAGCAATTGTTGGCGCTGATCTTTTCAATTTTAATATCGGTCTTAAAAAAGGTTCTCAAACAAACATCAGCCTTTCGCCTAAAGCTGCATGGATGTTGAACAGCAATTTTGCTGTGGGAGGTTACGTAAACTTTGATCTTACAACGCAAAAAGTTGCAGGTACAACTTATACAAATACAGGCTATGGTATCGGTGCTTTGGCGCGTTATTATGTTAATGACCCTAAAGTAAACTTGCTAAGATCTGGCCGCTGGTTTTTTGAAGGCAATGCAGGTTTTGAAGGAACAAACGTAAAAGGTGGTAACTCTACCAATGGTTTAGGCTTAGGCATCGGACCCGGATATGCATATTTTATTACAAGAAATATTGCCTTGGAAGGACTATTAAAGCTCAATGAAAACCTTGGCTTTGGTAATACAACTTCTACAGGTGATTTGAATTTTGGTTTAGGATTCCAGATCTATTTACCAGGTAAAGCCACTGCAAACAAAATATCAAACGATATGAAATAATTGAGAAACACATCACAAAAAAGTCCCGCAATTTCGCGGGACTTTTTTATTGCATAAACTTCGCAATCAAAGAATGAAAATGATGCGTGCCCTGTTCACGCTTTACAGAATATCTTCCATGTTTATAAAATCTTGAGCGAATTCCTTTCTGCACATTTTGTACAATTTCTTCATCTTCCAGTTCAACCGTATTTAAGCCGCTGCCTGCACCTTGCTCAAATTTTGTTTCATCGCTAACATAAGTAAGAAAACGAACGCGGCATTTACTTATCTCAAGCGGATCAACAATATTTATTGATAAACCCCACGGATAAAAATTGAACATCATGTTTGGGAAAACCCAGAAATAATATGCAGCTACTTCTTTACGATAATCTGGTGATGAAGTTGGAAGTTCAAAGCACACGTCACCCTTTTTGCCAATACCTAATTGCAAATTGCTGTATCTAAAAACTTCTGTTGTGTACTCGCCAAAATCAAGCACCTGGTTTAAACCTGCGTGTACAAACGGAATATGAAATCCTTCCAAATAATTTTCGCAATACAAAGCCCAATTCGCATCAACATAATAATCTTTTGAAAGTTCTTGTTTGAATTGAAGTTTATGCGCAGGAAACCATTCCATGCGTCGCATCATGTCTCCAAAAAAATCGTCAAACTTATAAGTTGGATTGAGACAGGTAAATAAAAGCTTTTGCCATGTATGCAGTTGCAGTTGATGCAGATTGTCTTCATCAGTCGGAAAATTTTCTACCTCTTTAAATTCAGGCATAGAAATAAATTTTCCGTCAAGTGAAAATTGCCTGCCATGATATTTACATTTCAACTGGCCTAAATTACACGCCTGCATTACCATTAAATTTCCGCGGTGCGTGCAAACGTTACTTAAACAATGAATTTTATTTTGTTTATCTTTTGTAAGCAATAAAGGTTCATTTAAATAACCTTCAAGTAACGTGAATGGAAAACTATCACCGGGAGTTTTTACTAAATCAATATCACCAATAAATTGCCACAAGCTGGCGAAAATTTTTTCTTTTGATGCATCGTAAAAATTTTTCTCTGTATAAAAATCTGTATGAATTGTTTTGGCTTTTGCAATGTCTGCATCAATAAAAAAAGTAGACATAAACTGTTTTGCTAAAGATAGGCTGATTTTTTGTTCGCTTATATTTGCCGCTTTTCAATTGTAAATTTGAAATTGTAAATCGTAAATTGAACATGAGCCAGCATTTATCAGAGCAGGAAATCATCCGCAGAAGTAAATTAGAAAAATTAAAAGCATTAAACATCGATGCTTATCCTGCGCCGTTGTATCCTGTAACACATTATTCTGCAGATATAAAAAATAATTTTTCAGAAGAAACGAAAGAACAATTCAGCAATGTTTGTGTAGCGGGGCGAATAATGAGTTTGAATGATAAAGGAAAAGTTTTTTTTATAAAGATTCAGGATAGCAAAGGCATTATACAATTATATGTTCGCAAAGATGATATATGTGAAGGCGAAGACAAAACCTTGTTTGATGAAGTGATAAAACATCTGCTTGATTTAGGCGATATTATTGGCGTTACAGGTTTTGTTTTTATTACGCGCACCGGCGAAATTTCAGTGCATGCAAAAAGTTTTACGCTGCTTACAAAATCATTAAAGCCGTTGCCGATTGTTAAGCGTGATGAAGAAGGAAATGTGTATGACGAAGTAACAGATCCTGAGTTTCGCTATCGTCAGCGTTACGCAGATTTGATTATTAATCCTGCGGTGAAAGATGTGTTCATGAAGCGCACACAAATGATAAATACGATGCGCAAATTTTTAAATGAACGTGGTGCATTGGAGGTTGATACACCGGTGTTGCAGCCCATTCCCGGCGGCGCTGCTGCTCGTCCTTTTGTCACACATCACAATGCACTCGATATTCCCTTGTATTTGCGCATTGCAAACGAGTTGTATTTAAAAAGATTGATTGTTGGCGGCTTTGATTGGGTGTATGAATTCAGTCGAGATTTTAGAAATGAGGGAATGGATCGCACCCACAATCCTGAATTCACTATTCTTGAATGGTACACTGCATACAAAGATTATTTCTGGATGATGGAAACAACAGAACAATTGTTTGAACAAATTGCCTTGGCTTTGCATGGAACAACAGAAGTAAAAGTTGGAGAAACCATCATCAATTTTAAAGCGCCATTTAAACGCATTTCAATCTTTGATGCGATAAAAGAATACACAAGCTTTGATGTAAGTGAAATGAAAGAAGAGCAACTATTGAACGTGTGCAAACAATTACATCTTGAAGCAGATGAAACAATGGGCAAAGGAAAATTAATCGATACAATCTTCAGCGAAAAAGCAGAAGACAATTTCATTCAGCCAACATTTATTATTGATTATCCTGTTGAGATGAGCCCGCTTACAAAAAAGCACAGAAGTAAAAAAGGTTTGGTTGAGAGATTTGAATTAATGATCAATGGAAAAGAACTAGCGAATGCATACAGCGAATTAAATGATCCGATTGATCAGCGTGAAAGATTTGAAGAGCAATCAAGATTAATGGAACGCGGCGATGAAGAAGCAATGTACATTGATGAAGATTTTTTGAGAGCGTTGGAATATGGAATGCCGCCAACAAGTGGTATTGGTATTGGCATCGACAGGTTATGTATGCTAATGACCAATCAATCTTCTATACAAGATGTTTTATTGTTTCCGCAAATGAGGCCAGAAAAATTCACTGAATAAGTACGGTATAAAAAAACTTATCAACAAATACATAACTTAAGCAGCAATACAATACAAAACAAAGTCTTTGTTTTATAAACCTCACTTGAATAAACCTATTATTTAAGTAGCGTTCGGTTATTACAGTATTCATCACTACCTATTGAAATTACATAATGAATACATCAAGTTTAATTAGCTCCTTTTTTTCACCAAAAAAAATTCCTTATGCTCAGATCACCGATCATTGCAGTATTATTTTTACTGCTTTCTCATGTTGTAACTGCCCAGCAAGGGCGAACTATTACAGGTAACGTTTCTGCAAGCGATACAAAGCAACCGCTTGACAGAGCCGTCGTTCAGGAAAAGGGTACTTCAAACAGAGTACTTACAAACAACAACGGTAATTTTTCTATTACGCTTTTGCACGACAATGCAACACTTACCTTCTCATTTATTGGATATACTGAACAAGATATTGCTGTGGCTGGCTCACAAACAGTGGATGCTGTGCTTGATGTTGCAAATGGTAATTTAAATGATGTTGTGGTAACTGCGTTAGGCATAAAAAGAGAGGTACGTTCCTTAGGATATGCTTCGCAGGAAGTAAGCGCAACGCAGATTGCGCAATCGGGGCAATCTAATTTAGTGAATGCTTTGCAGGGAAAAGTTGCAGGTGTTACTATTTCAAGCGCGGGCGGAGGTCCGGGTCAGGGCGCGAGTATTTTAATCAGAGGTGTAAATTCTTTAGATCCTTCAAAAAGTAATGAACCGCTTTTTGTGATTGATGGCTTGCCGGTTGATAACAGCACATTTACCACGGGAACAGATGGTAATCGTGGCGTGCAAATGCCCAATCGTATTTCAGATATTAATCCGGAAGATATTGAAAGCGTAAACATATTAAGAGGTGGTGCGGCAACCGCGTTGTATGGTTTGCGTGGTGCAAATGGTGTGGTAGTCATCACAACAAAGTCAGGTCATGCAGGTGCGTTGCGCGTAAATTTTAGTTCATCGTATAGTATAGACAATGTAGATAAAACACCGGATGTGCAATTAAAATATACACAAGGTTATGAAGGCGAATATGACTCCACAAGTTTTTGGCCGGCATGGGGACCAACAGTTGAAGATGCAAGACAAATTGATCCGACACATCCTGCTCAATTGTTTAACAACTGGAAGCATGCTTATAACACAGGTCATCAATATAGAGATGTAGTTAGTTTTTCAGGCGGCACAGATAAAGCTACATTTTCTTCATCGCTTTCTTACATGCATCAAAATGGATTGATTCCATTTACATGGTACCAGGATATAACAGCAAGAATAAACGGGCAATTAAAATTCAGTGATAAATTTAAAATGGGCACATCCATTTATTATGCAAACACAGATGGAAATTTTTATGATGCCGATCGTTACAACGAAGAATTAATTTATTGGGCTCCGCGATGGGATGTGCGCGATTATGTAAAACCGGATGGAACGGAAAAAACATACGGTAATGGCAACCCAATTTATTATGCATCTACAAATAAATTCGGTTCACAGGTAAACCACGTTACGGGCAGTTTAAATTTTGCCTATTCACCCTATAAATGGTTAACTGCAACTTATTTGCTGGGTATTGATGAATATGGTGACGCACGCACTGCAACGGCGCCCGGGCCAAAAGGCGTGCCCAACGAAATTGTTGCAGAAGATAATGGTCAGGGGTTCGTGCATCAATATCAACTTAATTACCGCCAGATCAATTCAAATCTTTTATTAAGTTTTGATAACACATGGGCCGGAAAATTTCAAACAACATTGAGGTTAGGTAATGATGTTTTAGACAGAAATTTAAAAAGAATAAGTGCGGAGGGCGATGAGCTTGATGTGTATAATCTTTTTACACTTAGCAATGCTAAAGTGGTAAGCATAAGTTCTTATGGGCAGAAGTATCGCATTGTTGGTGCTTATGGAGATTTTACATTCGGCTACAAAAACTTTCTATACTTGAATGTTACCGGGAGAAACGACTGGACTTCAAGTCTTGAAGCGGCGAATCGTTCATTCTTTTATCCCTCAGCAAATTTAAGTTACATCTTCTCACAAAGCTTTACAATGCCATCATGGTTAACGTATGGAAAGATCAGGGCATCAGTTGCAGGCATTGGTAAAGATGCAGATCCTTACAGCACAAGCATCACATATTCTCCTTCATTTGGAACACCGGTTAATGGTGTTATTGGATGGACGCGTGATGATGCATCAGGTGTTTCTTATTTGCAGCCTGAAAAAACAACAACTATTGAAGGTGGTACAGATCTTAGTTTTTTTAAAGATAGATTGGGCTTGAATTTTACTGTTTATAAATCGAACAGTAAAGATCAGATTATACCAGTATCAACGGCACCTTCAACAGGCTTTACTACTATTACATTGAATGCAGGAGAAATTGAAAATAAAGGCATAGAAATAACTTTACGCGGAACACCTGTAAAATCTAAAAACTTTACGTGGGATGTAACAGGTAATTTCTCTGCTAATAAAAATAAGATCTTATCAATTTATGGCGGGCTTTCAGAAATAGTTATAGGAAGTCAGTATGGTTATTCTAATTCAACCGTTACTATGAAGTATGTTCCCGGACAATCTGTTGGCGACATCTTCGGAACACCATGGACAAGATACCAGGATGATAAAGACCCGTTATACTCCGATAAAAATCAGCCGCTATTAATTGGTGATAATGGATTTCCTGTTCTTACGCCAACATCAGATCAAAAAGTTTTAGGCAATTCTTATCCTAAATGGATTGCAAGTCTTGGCAACTCTTTTACCTATAAGAATTGGAGCTTGTATTTATTATGGGATACAAGACAGGGAGTAGAAAAGTACGATCAGTTTTCAAATTTTATGGCAGCATTTGGAATATCCGCAATCACTTTAAACAGAGATCAGACAATTGTGTTTAATGGTGTGTTGGCTGATGGAACGAAAAATACAAGAGCCGTTTATCTTGGTCAGGGTATAGGTCCTGATAACGTTGATTACGGTGCGGGATATTATCGCAATGTATATCGCGGCATCTCTGAAAATTTTGTTGAAGATGCATCCTGGGTAAGATTGCGAACAACTACACTTTCTTATACTTTGCCTGCATCAGTTCTTCCAAAATCATTTATAAAAAGTATTACGCTCGCCGTTACCGGCAATAATCTTATACTCATAACACCGTATAAAGGTTTTGATCCTGAATCAAGTTCAACCATTGCCGGCAGTAACGTAAATGGTTTCGCGGGATTTACTTATCCTGCATTGCGCAGTTATATTTTTTCTTTAAATGTTGGATTCTAAAAACAAAACATCATGAAACGAATAACATATTATATAGGCATATCGATAATTTTTATTGCAACTTTCAGTAGTTGTAAAAAGTATCTTGATATAAATCAAAACCCAAATGCAGCAGAAGAGCCGCCCATAAACGGCTTGCTGGCAAATACAACTTATGTAACGGCAAGTAATGTTTTTAATGTAAGCAACATTACATCCTATTATGCACAATATCTTTCTTCGCCGAACCCGGCAAGTGATGTTGATATTTACAACACCATCGACCCAAGCGGAACGTGGGGCGGCATTTATGATAACATGACTGATCTGCACGATATGAAAATGTTTGCTGCAGAAAAAGGTTTGAACGCTTATGTAGGTGTAGCAGATATTTTACTTGCGCTGCATTTGAATATGGCTAGTAATATTTGGGGAGACATTCCTTACTCACAAGCTTTTACAGGTGTTGCAAATCTTACGCCTGCTTTCGATGATCAAAAAAATATTTTTGATACTGCGATGAATCTTTTAGATGAAGGCATCGCTGCTTTGCAGCAACCCGATGCAGATGGTGAAATGGATGAACCCAGCGATTTTATTCACGCTGGTGATGTAGGTGCATGGATAAAAACTGCGCATGCATTAAAAGCAAGAATGCTGAACCAGTTATCAAAAACATCTCAATATAGTGCAGATGCAGTTTTATCAGAATTGAATTCGGCATATACTTCAAATGCAGATGATGCGCAGGTTTCAATTTTTGAAGTGCGTAATCCATGGGCACAAGTTGCATTGAATAATGCGGGGTTAGATTTGGATGGATGGCTTTCATCTTATTTTGTGAATGCAACCAATGGTGTTACGTATGGTGCGTTTGATCCGCGTCTTCCGTTGATAACAGATACTACACAATATGGAGATTATCGCGGCACACCAAATGGTCAGGGGCGCACAGGAACAGGTACGGAAAATAAAGAATGCTATTTAACTGTTGGCGGATGGTATTCGAGCGATAATTCTCCTTTGCAGATTTTGACTTATGTTGAATGCGAGTTTATGAAAGCAGAAGCTGAATTTAGAAAAGGAGATAACACAGACGCCTACACCGATTATATGAATGGAATAAAAGCAAATATGCAGAAAATGGGTGTTGCAGATACTGCAATTACAAGATATACTTCAGACCCGTCTGTTGCTGTTGGTGCAGCCAACCTAACATTGCAGCTTATAATGAAAGAAAAATACGTAGGATGTTTTTTAAGTCCTGTTACGTGGGATGATTTGCGGCGCCTTAATTATGGTTACAAAAACTTTTCACTTCCTGTTGGCGCTGTTCTGGGTGAGTTTATTCGTCGCACAAGTTATCCAAGCAACGAAACTTCTGCGAATGGTGAAAACGTTCCAAGCGTTACGCTTACAGATCATCTTTGGTGGGATCAATAATCAACTTATTGGGTATTGATAAAAGAGTTGTCTTGCAAAGGCAACTCTTTTTAGGTTTCATTAATATTAAAGCGAATGTTTGTTTGCATGCAGTGTTTGGAAGCACGAAAATTATTTTGCACTGCTTCGTGTTCTAAAACAAAAAATATTCGATTTTCTTTTTTCATTCTCTTTCCTGATTTACAACAGAGCATTCCATAAATTTTCAACTTCATGTTTCCTGCAAAACAAATTTGCTTGTATTTAATTTGTGTTATTAAATCAGCATCAGTTACATCAATATGTTTTATCATTAATTTACTGCTGTTGTTATTAAATGATCTTTCGTTTGCGCGCTTTCCCAACCGATCATTGCTGTTTTGCGAATGCTGCCCCAATGATAATTCCCAATTACACCGCTTGATTGAATTACACGATGACAGGGAATTAAAAATGCGACCGGATTATTTCCTATCGCAGTGCCAACTGCTCTTGATGCTTTAGGCAAATCAATTTGCATTGCAATATTGCCATAAGTTGATAATCGACCCATTGGAATTCTCAACAATGTTTCCCAAACTTTTAATTGAAACGGCGTTCCCTTTAAATGCAATTTTATTTGATGTAGTTTCTGCCAGTCATGTGTAAACACATATAACACATTTTGCTGAGTTAAATCAACCATTTGTTTATAAGATGCATTCGGAAAATTATTTTTCAATTCTGATAACACTTGTTCTTCATCATTAGCAAAAGCCATGTAACAAATTCCTTTTGCCGTTGATGCTACCAAAATATTTCCAAACCAGCTTTCAGCAAAACTGTAATTGATAGAAAGATTTTCACCGCCATTTTTATATTCTCCAGGCGTCATTCCTTCGATATTTATAAAGAGATCATGCAATCTTCCGGTGCCTGAAAGACCTGTTTCAAAAGCTGTATCAAAAACTGTTGCCTTATTATGCTTCAACATTTTCTTTGCGTGCTCAACAGTAATAAATTCAAGAAATTTTTTCGGGCTTACGCCTGCCCATTCTTTAAACATTCTCTGAAAATGATATGGACTTAAATGCATTTTCGCTGCAATCGTTTCAAGCCGGGGTTGTTGTTTAAAATTATTTTTTATATAACTAATTGCTTCTGCAACGCGATTGAAATTTGTTTGCTGTTGGTCGTTCATATTTTAATTTGATGAACAAAATTAAAAATGATGTGATCTTTCCAAAACCCGAAACTTGCTAAGTTTAAAAAGCAAAAGCCACCCGGAATGAGTAGCTTTTCGTATGTCAAAAGAGAAAAAAAAGAAAATTGGTTTGGTAATTAATTTTCTATGTTCAAAAAATCATTCACTGCCTTTGCACATTCTCTTCCTTCATTAATTGCCCACACAACTAAACTTTGTCCTCGGCGCATATCGCCCGCCGCAAATATTTTTTTATGATTGGTTTGATAGTTTTTATTGTCAGCCTTCACATTTTTTCTTTCATCTAAAATAATATGCATGTCGGCAAGCATACCATCTATTTGCGGATGCACAAAGCCCATTGCCAGCAAAACAAGTTCGCATGATAATTCTCTTTCCGTTTCTTCAACTTCTGTGAAGCCAGTTGTTTTTCCGTCATTAGAAAATTGCCATTCAAGATTTACAACTTTTAATGCACGCAAATTTCCATGTTCATCATGCATAAATTCTTTTGTTGCAATCGCCCATTCACGGTTTGCACCTTCTTCATGCGATGATGTTGTTTTCAATAACATTGGGTAAGTTGGCCAAGGCATGTGATGCGTTCTCGATTTTGGTGGTTGCGGTAATAATTCAAGTTGTAAAATTGATTTAGCTCCTTGTCTTCTCGCAGTGCCGATGCAATCGCTGCCGGTATCTCCGCCTCCAATTACAACTACATTTTTACCTGTTGCAAGAATGTCTTCATAAAACATATTTGACTCAATGTTCTCCCCTAAATTTTTTGTTGCTGTAAGATTTGCATTGCGTTTATTCTGCTGCTTTAAAAATTTCATTGCAGAATAAACACCTTTTACATTGCGACCAGCAACCGGCAAATCTCTTGGCACCGTTGAACCACCAGCCAATACAACAGCATCAAAATTTTTAAGAATTTCATCAACAGAAATGTTCACGCCAACATGTGCGCTGCATTTAAATTCTATCCCTTCTTCTACCAATATTTGAAGCCTTCTGTCAACAACCCATTTCTCTAATTTAAAATCCGGAATGCCATAACGCAATAAGCCACCCGGCGCATCATCTCTTTCAAACACAGTTACAAGATGTCCTTCATAATTTAATTGTGCTGCTGCAGCAAGTCCTGCAGGTCCTGAACCAATCACCGCAACTTTTTTTCCGCTGCGCATATTTATTTTTTTTGGCTGAACAAAACCTTTGTCAAAAGCAATTTCGATAATATGCTTTTCAATCTCTTCAATAGTAACCGGTGGTTGGTTGATTCCGAGCACACAAGCACTTTCGCAAGGTGCAGGGCAAATGCGACCGGTGAATTCAGGAAAATTATTTGTTGCGCTTAAAATTTCATACGCTTCTTTCCAATTTTCCCGATACACTGCGTCATTAAATTCAGGAATGATATTTCCCAGCGGACAGCCCTGATGACAAAACGGAACACCGCAATCCATGCAACGCGCCGATTGATGATTCAATTCAATGTTGCTATACCTTCCAACAAACTCATGAAAAGTTTTTATTCTTTCCTGCACCGGAATTTTTACCGGCGCTTCTCTTTCAAATTCTAAAAATCCTGTTGGCTTGCCCATTTACGTTATACGTTTTGCGTTATAAGTTTTAAGTTATTACTGAATATTTATTCAGCTATGCGTTTTCATGCTGTTTAACTGACGCATGTTGCTTAAGCGCCTTCTTATAATCTTTCGGAAATACTTTTATAAAATTTTTCAACTGGTTATCAAAATCCTCCAGCATAAATTTTGCAACACTGCTTCCGGTATTTAAATAATGCTTATGGATGAGTTCTTTTAAAACATTTTCATCTTCTTCACTTACCGGATCTAAGTCAACCATTTCTTTATTACAGTTCTCAGAAAATTCTCCATGCACATCATACACATAAGCAATACCACCGCTCATGCCTGCTGCAAAATTTCTACCGGTACTTCCAAGTATTACAGCAACACCACCGGTCATGTATTCACAACCGTGGTCGCCAACGCCTTCAACAACAACTGTTGCACCTGAGTTGCGTACGCAAAAACGTTCACCTGCTTTTCCGCGAATAAATACTTCGCCTGATGTTGCGCCATACAACGCCACATTGCCGATGATGATATTTTCTTCAGGCACATACGACGCATTTTGTGAAGGATAAATGATCAATCTTGCGCCGCTTAATCCTTTACCAAAATAATCATTCGCATCTCCTTCCAATTCGAGTGTAACACCTTTCGTGTTGAATGCACCAAAACTTTGTCCAGCGGTTCCTTTAAATTTAAAATGAATAGAATCATCCGCTAAACCTGCTGCTTTATGCACTTTAGTTATTTCGTTTGATAAAATCGTTCCCGTTGTGCGGTCTGTATTTTTTATATCAAACTCAGCGTATATTTTTTGCTGATGATGAATTGCAGGCTGCGCTTTTTCCAACAACTTCCAGTCGAGCGCATCACTTAAAATATCGTCTTGTTGTTCGCTGCAATAAACAGATGTGTTTAATGATGCAGGCTCTTTATACAATACATCAGATGCGTCAACATGTTTAAATTTCCAGTGAGAAATATTATCACGCATGTGCAAACAATCTGCTTGTCCAACCATTTCATTCACTGTTCTAAAACCAAGTTCAGCCATTATTTCACGCAATTC
>DASZUY010000219.1:0-18160 GCA_035547495.1 Parafilimonas sp.
TTCCAGTGAGAAATATTATCACGCATCTGCAAATAATCTGCTTGTCCAACCATTTCATTAATGGTTCTGAAACCAAGTTCAGCCATTATTTCACGCAATTCCTGTGTAATAAATTTGAAGAAATTAATTACATGTTCAGGATCACCTGTGAATCTTTTTCTCAATGTTTCATCTTGCGTTGCCACACCAACAGGACAAGTATTTAAATGACATTTGCGCATCATAATACAACCTTCAACAATCAATGCTGCAGTTGCAATGCCCCATTCTTCAGCGCCTAATAAAGTTGCAATCGCAATGTCTCTTGCAGTCTTCATCTGACCATCAGCTTGCACAACAACTCTATCGCGCAATTTATTTTTTACGAGTGTTTGATGTGTTTCTGCCAAGCCTAATTCCCACGGCAAACCTGCATGACGAATAGAACTCACAGGTGATGCGCCTGTTCCTCCATCATGACCTGAAATCAACACCACATCTGCCTTTGCTTTTGTAACGCCGGCAGCAATTGTTCCAACACCAGCTTTGCTTACCAGCTTCACACTTACGCGTGCTTTGCGGTTTGCATTTTTTAAATCGAATATTAATTGCGCTAAATCTTCAATAGAATAAATATCATGATGCGGCGGCGGAGAAATCAAACCAACCCCCGGCGTTGCATGACGAATTCTTCCAATCCAGCTATCCACTTTATGACCGGGTAATTGTCCGCCTTCGCCGGGCTTTGCACCTTGCGCCATTTTAATTTGCAACTCATCAGCCTCCGTTAAATAATAACTTGTAACGCCAAAACGTGCAGATGCAATTTGTTTGATAGCACTACGCATGGAATCACCATTTGGTAAACGATGATAACGAACATCATCTTCGCCGCCTTCACCCGTATTGCTTTTTCCGCCCAAACGATTCATTGCAATGGCTAATGTTGTATGCGCTTCCCATGAAATAGAACCAAAGCTCATAGCACCTGTTGCAAAACGCTTGTAAATATTTTCTGCAGGTTCTACTTCATCAATTGAAATGGAAGGGCGATTTTTTTTGAACTGAAATAAGCTGCGCAATGTGCAAGCCTTTTCACTTTGATTATTTACAGCTTCAGAATATTTCTTGAAAATTTTGTAATCATCCATGCGCGTTGAATACTGCAGCAAATGAATGGTTGTTGGATTGAACAAATGAAACTCACCTTTTGCTCTCCATTTATAAACACCGCCAATAGGCAAGCGCTCACTTAAATTTTCTTTTTTGCTGAATGCATAAAAATGCCGCGCTAAAACTTCTCTCGCAATCTCATCCAAACCCATTCCTTCAATACGGGAAATAGCACCGGTAAAATATTCATCAACCACTTCTTTATTCAAACCAAGTATCTCAAAAATTTGCGCGCCCTGGTAAGATTGCAAAGTTGAAATACCCATTTTTGAAAACACTTTCAACAAACCGTCATTCACTGCTTTGATATAATTTTTCTTCAACTCGTCATCACTTAATTCCTGCGGCAACTTGCCGTTTTCTTTCATGTCTTTTATTGAAGAAAGCGCGAGATATGGATTGATGGCAGTTGCACCAAAACCAATCAAACATGCGAAGTGATGCACTTCCCAAATATCACCAGCTTCAACGATGATGCCCACTTGACCGCGCAACCCTTTGCGAATAAGATGATGATGCACCGCAGCAGTTGCAAGCAATGAAGGAATCGGCGCATGTTCTGAATCTATTGCGCGGTCCTGCAGAATCAATACTTTGAAATCTTCATTCACTGCATCTTCTGCATACCGACAAAGCCTGTCCAAACCTTTTTGCAGCGAACCTTCTTTTCCATCAGCCCTGAAATAACATTGCAATGTTTTTGCCTGGAACATGCCGGTATCAATGCTGCGGATTGTTTCCAGTTCAACATTTGTGAGAACAGGTTGTTGTAATGAAACACTGTGACAAGCCATTGGATTTTCAATCAAAATATTTCCAATGTTTCCAACAAATGTGCGCAAACTCATTACGAGTCTTTCACGAATCGGGTCAATCGGCGGATTGGTTACCTGCGCAAATAATTGCTTGAAGTAAGAGCTTAAATGTTGTGGTTCATCACTCAAAATCGCCAATGGAATATCAGAGCCCATCGAGCCAATAGGTTCTTTGCCCATGGTTGCCATCGGCGCAATAATATTATCCAGCTCTTCTGAAGTATAACCAAATGCTTTTTGATATTTAAAAACCTGCTCGTGTTTTAATTGAGAAAACGTAACACGCGGTTCAGGCAATTCTTCCAAACGAATTTTGTATTTGTTCAGCCAATCGCCATAAGGTTGTTGCGAACAAATTTTATTTTTCAGTTCATCATCACTAATAATTCTGCCTTCTTTTAAATTAACGATAAACATTTTGCCTGGCTGCAATCTTCCTTTCTCAATTATTAATGAAGGATCAACAGGCAATACGCCGGTTTCAGAAGCCATGATAACACGACCGTCTGAAGTAACGCAATAACGCGAAGGACGAAGTCCGTTTCTGTCTAACGTTGCGCCGATAATTTCGCCATCGGTAAATGTGATGGAAGCAGGTCCATCCCAAGGTTCCATAAACGCAGAATGAAACTCATAGAATGCTCTTTTTTGCGCATCCATTTTTTCATCTTGGTCCCAGGCTTCAGGAATCAACATCATCATTACATGTGGCAAAGAGCGACCGCAAAGCGTAAGCAATTCAATCATGTTATCAATGCATGCAGAATCACTTTGACCCTCTGTAACGATCGGCAACAACAAATTCATTTCTTCTTCAGAAAAATAAGGAGAAGTAAAATTCTTGCCGCTGGAACGAAGCCAGTTTAAATTTCCCTGCAACGTATTTATTTCACCGTTGTGTGCAATAAAACGAAATGGCTGCGCAAGCTTCCATGAAGGAAAAGTGTTGGTTGCAAAACGTGAATGCACCAAGCCAAATGCGCTGACTAGCTTTTCATTTTTTAAATCAGGAAAATAGTTGCGCACCTGACCGCTCGTGAGCTGACCTTTATAAATAATGGTTTTGTATGAAAGCGATGCGATATAAAAATCAACAGGCTGTTTGCCTATTTCTTTGTTTATATAATGCGTTGCATAATTGCGCAGAACAAACAATTTTCTTTCAAACGCATCTCTGTCCTGGATATGAGTAGGACATTTAATAAAAACGTGTTCCATTTTTGGCTCAACACTCAACGCAGTAAAACCAACTTCAGCATCATGAACAGGAACTTTTCTAAACCCAAGTATTTTCAGGTTTAATTCATCAGCACATTTATTAAATAAACGTTTTGATTCTTCGTAAGCTTTTTCTTCTTTCGGAAAAAAAACTACACCAACACCGTACCTTCCAAACTCAGGTAATGCAATTCCAAGCTTCGCACATTCTTCCACAAAAAAATCATGCGGTATTTGAATCATAATGCCGGCACCATCGCCCGTATTATTTTCACATCCACAAGCGCCGCGATGCTCCATGTTCTCCAACACAGTCAGCGCATCAGAAATTGTTTGAAAAGATTTATTGCCATTGATGTTTGCAACAAAACCAATTCCGCAGGCATCGTGTTCATAAGATGAATGGTATAAACCATTATTACTTGCCATAGGCATGTACTTTTTTCAAAAATTAATAAATAAAATTGTTTCAAATGGCAGGCGAGGCTTACAAGATAGCAAAATGACAAATAACAGGTGTTAGTTTCGAACAGAAGTTTTTCACAAATGACAACCAAATGAAAGTTGCGGTAATTTATTTTTGTTTGATGAACCGCATCGATCGTTTGTCCGCAATTCTAATACAACTTCAATCAAGAAGGTTGGTGAAGGCGCAACAGATCGCTGATAAATTTTCGATCAGTTTACGAACCGTTTACAGAGATGTGCACGCATTGCAGGAATCCGGCGTACCGATCATCGGCGAAGCAGGAACCGGTTACAGTTTAATGGAAGGTTACAAACTTCCGCCGGTTATGTTTAACACAGATGAAGCGACTGCGTTGTTGACCGCAGCGAAATTGATGCAATCAAAAACAGACCTTACTTCATCAAAATATTATAATGCTGCATTAGATAAAATAAAAGCTGTTTTAAGATTATCAGAAAAAGATCATGTAGAAGAAATCGATGAACATATCGCTGTTGTAAAACATCCTGCTGTAAAATTTGAAACGCCGCACGATCTGCATCTTCAGACCATATTAAAAGCCATCGCCCAAAATATTGTTGTTGAAATAAAATATGCTTCACTTGAAAAAAGCGAAATCACACAACGCAAAATTGAACCGGTTGGCATTTATAATTTGGGCAATTATTGGTATTTGATCGCTTTTTGCAGAATGCGTAACGGCTATAGAAATTTTCGCACGGACAGAATTGAAAAGTTGCTTTGCACCGATGAAAAGATTTCAAAAACGCATCCGCCGCTCCATGAATTTTTAAATAAAACACAACAGTCACCGGAAGTGAAAAAAGTGGTGATTGAAGTAAAGCGCGATATCGTTAAATATCTTGGTGAACAAAAATACTGGCAGGGATTTATTAAAGAAGAAGATGCAGGTGATGATGTGCGCCTGACTTTTTTAAGCGGCTTTTTGGAAGGTTTTGCGCGATGGTTTATGATGTTTGGTGATCATGCAAAAATTATAGAACCGATTGAATTGAACGATCTCGTTATTTCCATTTCAGAAAATATTTTGAAAAAAATTGAAGAAACACAATTGCTGCTGACATAGGGTTGACACAATCGGGCTGTTGCTTTGCAGTATTAAAACAATCTATATGACATTCATTGAATTTTTCAAACAACAATTTATTGAAGAAGGCGCAACAACACGCAACATGTTGTCAAGAATTCCGGATGATAAATTTGATTATGCGCCGCATCCAAAAAGCATGACTATTAAAAGACTTGCGACACACATCGCAGATCTGCCGGGCTGGCTTCATTTTACATTAACAACAGATGAACTGGATTTTCAAAACCCGTATCACGTTCCTGATATCAACAACACAAAAGATCTCGTTGCATTTTTTGAAAAACGATATAGCGACGGTCTTTCTGTTTTGATTGCTGAAAATGAAAAATTGTTAAGCAAACCATGGACGTTAAGAAACGGAGAAAAAATTTTAAGCACTTCTCCAAAAATTGATATTATAAGAATGGCGATGAGCCAGCAAATACATCATCGTGCGCAGTTGGGTGTTTTTTTAAGATTGTTGGATGTTCCCATTCCCGGCAGTTACGGACCAAGTGCAGATGAAAATAATTTTGGATAGAAAATAAAAAGAATCATCGCAACAGGATGATTTTTTTTTTAGCTTATTTGCCTTCTTCTTTTTCTTCCGAATCTTTTTCGTCGTTTTCTTCTGCTTTATCTGCAATTCCCTGCATTAAAGAAGAAATGGGTCCTTCCATATGTTCCTGCGGATCGGTTGTGTGTTCCGTTCCGGGATCATTTTTTAAAGCTGAATTGTCGTCGTCTTTTTTATCGTTTTGCATAAAAATAGTTTGATCATTTTATTACAATAATCAAACCAGCGCTTCGTACAAAATTTCGACAGGATGTTTAGCGATCTTTTTCGTGCCATCTTTTATTTGATGACGGCAACTTGTTCCGGGCGCTGCGATAATTGTTTCGTTAGATGAGTTGCGCACTGCGGGAAATAAAACCATTTCACCAATCTTCATAGAAATTTCATAATGCTCTTTTTCATAACCAAAAGAACCTGCCATGCCACAACAACCGGAAGGTATTGTTGACACAGAATAATTTTCCGGCGCTGATAAAATTTTTACTGTTGGTGAAAGAGATGATAATGCTTTTTGCTGGCAATGCCCGTGCAGCTTTACTTCTCTTTTTTCTTTTGTGAAAGCTGATGATTCGATATTGCCTTTATCAATTTCATTCGCTAAAAATTCATCGATGGTGAAAACATTTTTTGAAAGCTGTTTTGCAGCTTCGAACAAATCATCGTCTGCCAGATCAATGTATTCGTCACGAAAAGTAAGAATAGCCGAAGGCTCAATCCCGATCAAAGGTTTATCCGCAGTAACAATGTCTTTTAATGCAGCAATATTTTTATTGGTGATCTTTTTTGCATCGCGGATCAATCCCTTTGAAAGCCATGTTCTGCCACTTTCTTCATGTTCCGGAATAATCACTTCATAGCCCAATTTCTCAAGCGCCAAAATTGCTTTAATACCAATTTCCGTATCGTTATAATTAGTGAATTCATCGCAGAATAAATAAACGCCCCTAATCCCTAAAGGGGAGTTTTGTCCTTCACGTTTCACGTTTGACGTTTGACGCCTATGCTTTTTGAACCAATCACGCAATGTTGTTTTATGAACTGTCGGCATCGAACGTTCTTTCGCAAAGCCAGATAATTTTTTAATAACGCTGCTTGTTGCTTTATTCTTCATCGCAAAATTGTACATGCCCGGCATTAGTGCAGCAAGCTTTGCAGAATTGGTAAAGTTGGCGATAAGTTTTGTTCTGAAAGGCACACCATTCGCATCATAATATTGTTGCAGAAATTCTGCTTTCAGTTTTGCAACATCAACATTGCTCGGGCATTCAGATTTACAACCTTTGCAACTCAAACACAAATCCATGACCTCATAAATTTCTTTATGATCAAACCGATTTATCTTGTTTGAATGTGTTAGAAATTCACGCAGAATATTTGCTCTTGCTCTTGTTGTATCTTTTTCATTGCGTGTTGCCATAAATGATGGACACATTGTGCCACCACTTAAATGTGTCTTCCTGCAATCACCGCTTCCATTACATTGTTCCGCATGTTGTAATACATCCTGGTTATGATAACGGAATATTGTTTTAAACGTTGGCGTTTGTTGACCTGGCGTATAACGCAACATCGTATTCATCGATGGCGTATCTACAATTTTATTCGGATTGAAAATATGCTGCGGATCCCACGCCTGTTTAATTTGTTGCAGCAACGCATAATTTTTTTCACCGATCATTTGCTTAATAAATTCACCACGCAATCTTCCATCGCCGTGCTCACCACTTAACGAGCCATTATATTTTTTTACAAGCGTTGCAATTTCTTCAGCAATCTTTCTGAATAAAGTATTGCCTTCTTTTGTTTTTAAATTGATGATAGGGCGCAAATGAATTTCGCCGCTGCCTGCATGTGCATAATGCACAGAATACAATCCATATTTTTTTAAAATGATGTTGAACTCAGCAATATAAGCCGGCAGATCATTTACATCAACCGCAGTATCTTCAATTACAGGAACTGCTTTATCATCGCCGGGAAGATTGCTTAATAAACCAAGACCCGCTTTTCGCAACGTCCATATTTTTTTTGTGTCATCACCAAACAACAATGGAAAATGATAACCAAGATTTGAAGCACGCATTTCTGCTTCAACCTGTTTGGCGATCGCCGTTATTTCTTTGCGTGAATCTTTCTTGAATTCGATCACCAAAATTGCTCCAGGATCTCCCTGAACAAAGAAGCGATTTTTTCTTTGCTCGATATTATCTTTTGTGCATTCCAAAATAAAATGGTCGATCAATTCACTTGCCGTCGGATGATATTTCAATGCGATCAAATTTGCACGCAACGATTCATCAATCGTATTAAAATGAACGCATAATAAACCTGTTTCTTTCGGCGGCAGATCAACAACATTCAATTTTATTTCTGTGATAAATGCAAGCGTGCCTTCTGAACCGGCGATGAGTTTACAAAAATTAAAATCAGGCGCACCAACGTTAAAAGGTGCAGTATTTAATAACACATCAACCGCATAACCTGTGTTTCTTCTTTCAACGGTTTGCTTCGGAAATTCTTTTTTTATTTCCTGTTGATTATCATAATTGCTTAATAAGCTGCGAATGTTTTTATAAATATTTGCTTCCAGTGAATTGCCTTCGCACTTTGCATGAAATTCATCAATGTTCAATGCTTTAAATTCGGTTTCACTTCCATCACTTAAAATTGCTTTCACTTCTAACAGATGTTCTCTTGTGCTTCGATACACCACAGAATTAGAGCCGCATGAATTATTTCCGACCATGCCGCCAATCATTGCACGATTAGCCGTTGATGTTTCAGGACCAAACATTAAACCATGCGGCTTTAAAAACATGTTCAATTCATCGCGGATAACACCGGGCTGCACACGCACCCATTTTTTATCCGGATTTAATTCAAGAATTTTTGTAAAGTATTTTGAAACATCAACAATGATTCCGTTGCCAACAACTTGCCCGGCTAAAGATGTTCCTGCAGTTCTTGGTATTAATGAAGTTTTATTTTGATGTGCAAACGCAATCAATTTTTTTATATCATTTTTCGATTTTGGAATAGTAACAGCCAATGGCATTTCGCGATATGCAGATGCATCCGTTGCATATAAAATGCGCATCGTATCATCGGCATAAAATTCTCCTTCTAATGTTTGTGCTAGCTGCTGCAGTTGCTCATTCATTCAATAACTCTTTGCAAGTGCGCAAATTTAATTGGTTTGATTGCAAAAGTGCGGGCATTTTAATCAGCCTTCAACTACATTTCACTCAGCAAGTATGAAAAACATCTTTTTCATACTTGTTTACACCGTATAGCGTTTAGTTTTGCCTCACAAAAAAATTAGTAATGGAACAGAGAGTAAATATTAAAGAAGTGTTTCCCGAAGCTTACAAAGGCATGTATGCATTGTCATCAAGCTTAAGCAAAACTGGTTTAACGGCTATTCAAAAAGAATTAATTAAAATACGAGCATCACAAATTAATCAGTGTGCATTTTGTTTGAACATGCACACGAGAGATGCATTAAAAGCAGGTGAAACACAACAGCGGATTTTTTTGTTGAATGCCTGGCGAGAAACGGACCTGTTTACCGCCGAAGAAAAAGCTATGCTTGCGCTTGCAGAAGAAGTAACATTAATTAGTGCACACGGTGTTACTGATGCAACTTATAACGAAGCAAAGAAATTTTTTAGCGATGAAATGATTGCGCAAATAATCATGTCAATTGTTTTAATAAATGCCTGGAACCGCATTGCAGTAAGCACACATTTGCCGATTGAAGATTAAACGAATTAATTATTGATTGAACAAGTTATCCGGTTAATTCGCCTGTGTTCAACCAGCGTTCACATGCTTCACCTAAATGGTCTATGCACATTTTTTCATACAGGTCGCTGTATTCTTTTGGAAGTGTGTCTTTCCAGCGGCCGTTAATTCCTTTATTAATAAAAGTATCTGAACCTCCATCCCAAAATGCGCCGCCTAACGGAACGCTTTTCACAGAATTTTTTTTCATGTAATCAAAGCTGCAATGTTCAATTATAGCATCCCATTTCGATGGATCAATTTCGATGTTAAGAAAATCAGCTACTTTTTTTATTTCACCAGGCATGTCTTTTTTCAAATTCGCAAAATGAATTAAATGCACGTTTGGTAAATGCCGGATAGCCCACCACGATTTTATATTATCCCAAAAAGACCAGAACGGGTAACCATCATTATCAAGCCAGTCCCGGAAGTATTGAACAATATCAGGAGTTGGTTTTTCTATAGGCGGACCAATTCGGCCGGGCGTATCATTCAAAGCATGATACCAGTGTTCGTTTGCGTTTGCATGATGATTATACATGCTCCATACAACATCGCGGCCATCTCTGCCGATATAAATATATTTTGCCTCTGGCGAAAACACCAAAGCGTCAACAGGCAAATGCGTTTTTAAAAAACGGCGATGTTGCTGCTGCTCTACTGCGGGTAATTTTATTTCTTTCGGTGGTACACGTAAATCAAGCCAGGGCGACATTTCAGCAACTTCCATATCTTCTTGTCCATTAAAAATAAGTTGTGATACAATTTGCTGAAGCCATGTAGTTCCAGATTTAGCATAAGTAGCAATTACTATATCATCATCTCTAAAATTAAAATCGTTCCAGATAGTTGAATCAAAATGATGATTGTAGAATTCACGCGTTTTTTTTGGCCAGTCAATCGTTTCCATATTGCTAGTTTTAGTTTGAAGAAATAAAGTATAAAATATATTTTAATGTATGAAATAAATTATTGCATGTTTGGTTAAATAATGATTAGATTAGTACGAATAGTAAAGCAGGAAGTCTTTATTATTATTGCAATAACTAATTTTGTCTGTCAAAAAAATAATTTATGTCGTTACCAGTTAATAATAAAAAAGGCGGAAACAAAGCCGGCAAGAATCAGCAAACATTGAACAGTAATTCAAAATTTATAAAAGTGAATTCTAAATCAGGCGGAGCAAAACAAAAAGTAAGATCAACGGGCGCAAACAGGGGAAGTTAATTGTTACAACTTGCTGTTACTAACGCTCGCAGTTCATTTTTGAACAGGTTTTTTAGCCTGAATTACTGCCTCAGTTTAATTCCATGGAATATATATCCTGTATTTAAGGCATATTCATTAGTTTCGCACATTAAACAGATTGAATTCTGATGGCAATAATTGACATCAATCTTCCTCAATCAATATCAAAAACGTTGCGTCTGCAACAAAACGATCCGCCTCGCCAGCAGCTACGTGTTTTAAAAAAATTATTACACAAATCAAGATTTACAGAGTTTGGCCAACAGTACAGGTTCGACGAAATTTTGTTGCAGCAAGATGTTATAAAAAAGTTCCAGGAACTCGTTCCAATATATAATTACAGCAAAATTTATAAAGACTGGTGGCATCGTACGCTTGAGGGCAAACCCGATGTTTGTTGGCCGGGCAAAATAAAATATTATGCACTCAGCAGCGGCACCAGTGAAGCTGCAAGTAAATACATTCCAATTACTGCGGATCTTTTGAAGGGTAATCGCGTGGTAATGATAAAGCAAATTTTATCATTGCGCAATTACAGCGATATTCCTGTTCGCTCAATTGGAAAAGGTTGGTTAATGCTTGGCGGCAGCACTGCTTTGCAGAAAGGTGCAGGTTTTTATGCAGGTGATCTAAGCGGAATAACGGCGAAGAGAGTTCCGTTCTGGTTTCAGCCATTTTATAAACCGGGAAAGAAAATTGCACGTCAAAGAAACTGGACGCGTAAATTAAAAGAGGTTGTAAGAAAAGCTCCGGAGTGGGATATTGGTTTTATTGTGGGTGTACCCGCATGGATACAGATGTGCATGGAAATGATTATTGAAACGTACAAGCTAAATAACATACACGACATTTGGCCGAACCTTGCATTTTTTGTGCATGGTGGTGTAAGTTTTCAACCATACAAAAAAGGATTTGAAAAGTTGTTGGGCAAGCCACTCACCTACGTTGAAACATATCTGGCGAGTGAAGGTTTTCTTGCATACCAGGATCGACCGAATTCAAAAGGTATGCGGCTTGTTACAAACGAACACATCTTTCATGAGTTCATTCCTTTCGACCAAAAAAATTTTGACAGTAATGGCGAACCCGTTGAAAAGCCGCAGGTACTAACCATTGCAGATGTTGAAGAAGGAAAAGAATATGCAATATTGGTGAGTACTTCTGCAGGCGCCTGGCGTTACCTAATGGGCGATACCATTCGCTTTACAGATAAGAAAAGAAATGAAATTGTAATTACAGGCAGAACCAAACATTATTTAAGTCTGGTTGGCGAGCACCTGAGTGTTGAGAACATGAACAAAGCCATTGAACTTGCAAGCGGCGATATGAATATTTGTATTCCTGAATTTACGGTGGCTGGAGTTCCGTATGGCAATTTGTTTGCGCATCACTGGTATGTTGCATGCGATGACAATGTAAATGCAGAACTGCTTCGTCATAAAATTGATGACTATCTCAAACAGTTAAATGATGATTATGCAACTGAACGCGGACATGCATTGCAAGAAGTGTTGCTGGATGTAATGCCTGAAAAAGCTTTCATTGATTTTATGCGCAGTCTTGGCAAGGTTGGCGGTCAGCATAAATTTCCCCGCGTGTTAAAAGGCAAGATGCTTGAAGAATGGAATAAATTTCTTACCGGCGAATTAGCATAATCCATTTGTTTTCCTCCTTACTTTTATTGCTGTATGAAAAAATATCATGTTCTTTTTCTGCTATTGCTTTTGTGTGAAATTTCCTGCAGTAATAATCAACCGGAAAATTCAGATGAAACAAATATCGCAGATAGTACAACTGCAATTACTTCTTCAACAGTTACAAAAGATTCATTTGAAACAGGAAAAATTATCAGCAATGTAGTTTGTAAAACAGATCCATCACAATCTTACGCATTATATCTTCCTTCAAAATATACAAGCGAAAAATTACCTGTTATTTATTTTTTTGATCCGCATGCAGATGGAACATTGCCGTTAAAAAATTATCAATCGCTTGCAGATGCCTATGGTTTTATTTTGATCGGAAGTAACAATTCAAAAAATGGAAACGATTGGCCAACTACTGATAAAATCTTAAACAATTTATTTACCGATACAAAAAACAGGTTAGTATTTAATACCGATCGCATGTATGTATGCGGGTTTTCGGGTGGCGCTAAAGTGGCAAGCTACGCGGCACTGCATCATAACGAAATAAAAGAAGTAATTGATGGTGGTGCAGGTTTGCCTGATGAAACGCCTGCAGGTAATTTTAATTTTACGTTCACAGGAATTGCAGGAAAAGGTGATATGAATATGACGGATCTTGTTGTATTGAATGATGAATTGAATAAAACACAAACGCGTCACCGCATTATTTTTTTTGATGGCAAACATGAATGGTCTCCTGCATCAGTAATGAGTATTGCTTTCACAGGTTTAGAATTGGATGCAACGAAGGATAAACTTATTCCAAAAAAAGATTCACTCATCAATGCATACATTCAGGCAAGTAAAAAAAGATTGAATGATGATGCAAAAGCAAATGATTTAATTAAGGCAGATGAAGAGTGCAAACTTTCTTTGAATATGTTGAATGATTTATCAAATGAATCAAATTGGTTTAAAGATAAAGATGCATCTATTATTAGCAGCGCCGTATATAAACAACAAGTGCAGCAACAACAGAGTTTATTTGCGATCGAGCAAAATAAAAAGGCAGAATATCAGCAACAGTTTCAAAAAGGCGATATAAATTACTGGACTGCGACGATTAGCGATCTTCATTCAAAAGCAAAAGCAAATACACCGGAAGGAGAAATGTATCAGCGATTGGTTGCCTATTTGTCGCTGGCGTTTTATTCCATCAGCAATAATCTTATTAATAATAATCAAAATGAAGCAGCGCAATATTTTGTAACGCTGTATAAAATGGATGATGCTACCAACAGCGAAGCATGGTATTTTTCTGCGGTGCTGGATGCACGAAATAATAATGCAAAAGCAGCAGAAGAAGATTTGATGAAGGCTGCTGATAATGGATTTAATGATGTTAACCGCATGATGCAGCAACCGGAATTTCAAACATTAGCAGGGCAAATAAATTTTGCAGCGATTGAAGCGAAGATTAAGAAAGCTTGAACGCGGATGTCTGAACCTGGATTTGGGTCGATTAAAAGATTAACTGTATTTAATATTAATACTTCAGGTAATTAGATTGCAAGATCGATATGAAGAAACTTATACTATTATTTATCGTATCATGCGTTGCATTTAAAATTTTTGCGCAGCAACATTTTCAACTGGCATCGCCTGATAAAACAATTAAACTATCTGTTCAAACAAATGATCAATTAACCTATTCTGTTTTTGTTGATGACAAAAAAATTATTGATTCATCTTTGATCGGTATGCAATTGATGAATGGCATTGCACTATCAAATAACTTAAAAATAAAGTCAACCAACACAAGAAGTGTAAATGAAATGATTGTTGCGCAAGTGCCGGTAAGCAAAAAATATATTGCTGATGTTTACAATGAGCTTACAGTAAACTTTAAAAATAATTTTGCTGTTATTTTTCGTGCCTATAATGACGGTATTGCTTATCGAATTGCAACATCATTTAAAGATTCAATCATTGTTCAAAACGAAACGGCGCAATTTAATTTTACAGATAATGCACATGCATGGACACCGATCATTCATAAACGCGACAATGCGGATGTGTATCACACCAGCTTTGAAGAATTATATCCTTACAATGCGTTAGACAGTTTATCGAACAATGATTACATGTTTAATCCTGTTTTGATCAATACAAATAATATTAAAGTTGCAGTAACAGAATCAGATCTTGATGATTATCCGGGAATGTTTTTAAAAGGAAATTCATCGAATAGTTTATCTGCTGATTATGCGCCTTATCCTTTGGAAGAAAGAATGGTTGATGGTGATTATCCTGAAATGAATGTGAGCAAACGCGCAAACTTTATCGCCAAAACAAATGGCACAAGAAATTTTCCATGGCGTGTATTGATGATCGCAAGAAATGATAAAGAGCTCCCTGCAAATGATATTGTTTATCGTCTTGCATCTCCAACAAAAATTGCAGATGCATCGTGGATTCATCCCGGCAAATGCACCGATGAATGGATCATTGATGTGAATTTTTTCAACGTGCCATTTCGTTCAGGTGTAAACACAGCTTCTTATAAATATTATATTGATTTTGCAAAAAGCTTCGGCTTTGATCGCATCATGATGGATGCAGGTTGGAGCAACACAAAAGATCTGTTTGATATCAATCCAAACATTAACATGGATACGATTGCTGCTTATGCAAAACAACAAGGCATCAAGCTTAGCATGTGGACTTTATCAATGACATTAGATCGTCAGCTTGATAGTGTTTTGAAGCAATTTCAAAAATGGGGCGTTGATTTTATTATGACTGATTTTATTGATCGCGATGATCAGCCAACAGTAAATTTTTATAAACGTATTGCAGAAGCTTGTGCGAATGCGCATCTTATGATCATGTTTCATGGCGCTTATCCGCCGAAAGGCTTTAACCGTACTTATCCAAACAACATAACACGCGAAGGCGTTTTAGGCAGTGAGTATAATGCGTGGAGTGATAAAGTAACAGCATCGCATGATTGCATTATTCCTTTTACAAGAATGTTGGCTGGTCCGTTAGATTATGAACCTGGTTTGCTGGATAATGCAACTGCAAAACAATTTAAACCGATTTGGGGAAAGGTGATGAGCCAGACAACACGTTGCCAGCAGCTCGCCATGTTTGTTGTATATGATGATCCGTTGCCAATATTTTCAGGCAATCCATCGCAAGGATATTTAGAACCAAAGTTTATGGAATTGCTTGGAAGTATTCCTGCAGGCTGGGACACAACAATTATTCTTGATGCGAAAGTTGGCAACTACATCATTACTGCTAGAAGAAAAAATAATGATTGGTATATCGCAGGCATCACAGATTCATCTGCAAGAGATATCAATATCAATCTTTCTTTTTTGAGTGATGGAAATTATGATGCGACGATTTGTAAAGATGGAATTAATGCAGACCGCAACGCGATGGATTATGCAATTGATGAAAAAACTTTATCTGCAAATAATAATCTACAAATACATTTTGCACCGACTGGTGGATTTTTGGTGAGGTTGAAAAAGCAATAGCAATCTTGCTAGTCGTTATAATGTAATAATGCGCTAATTTTTTTTCTCCAACTGGCATTGCTCTAATTGTACATGATGCCACGTTGAATCCGACGCCGTTGACTCAGCTTTCATTTTTGCCAGTGCAATTTTCCCGATACTAAGATCAAGATGCCCAGCCATTGAAATACATTTTCTGCCTTCGGAATTATCAATATAAGTGCTGAAAGAAATGCTTTGCATATTTAATGATGAGGAGACTGCAAAAATATCAGTGAAACCAACGATCGGGTAAGTTTTCGCACCCGGGTAAGTGATCGTTCCTTCCAATTGTATGGCGCCTTTAACCGGGAGATTAAAACATATTTCTATGTACTCGCCTGCCATCATTCCCGTCCACGTTCCTTCCAGGTTTTCTCTCATTTCGGCACTTGCTGCAACGAAACCCGGTGTATAATTATTGGCATTTGTTTGGGGTGCTGCTGCAGGTGTGAAAATTAATTTGTCCGGATAAAAACCTGTTGGCGGAACGGTGGTTGGATCAGTTTCAACAAATATATGTTCGAGCACCAGGCTTTGTTGCGCATTCGAAATTATAAGTTGCCCTGCCATACCAGATGCTTCATGGCTTGGGTCTGATTTGCCGCCATCATTTGAGCGCCACAATATTGAGATTGCCATCGTTTGCCCAAGCTTATCTGTCGCCTCTTGTAAAGATGCCCACCCAATAACGTCATAAGTTCCGGTGCCGCCTGTTGTTGATGCATAAGTGCCCGTGAGCATTCCTGTTACAGGATCCTGTGTCAATTTCATTATAGAATTATAACTGTTGATCCATGGTGTTGCAAAGCTCATTGTGCTGTTTTTTGATGAGAGAATTAAAACTTTGGTTGTGCCAGCGTAATACATCGATTATCAAAATCGAAAACACTGTAAACCGTTTCAAGAAATGTAGTGCCTACAAGAAATTCATTTTCGCAATCAGCAAGAAAATGAAAAGCAAGATTCCATTCTGTATCAGAAGAACGGATAAAATATTTTTCCGGCGACAGTTTATAAGAAACACCATTTAATATAAGTTCAAGAACAGGATAAGGATAGTCGCTCACTTTTGCCGGCGATTTAATTGTTTCGGGATACTGTCCGTTATTCGTAATAACTTTTTTTGCTGCATCAATAAATTTTGGATCCCCTTTAAATTGCGATGAACCGGTATCGAGTGCAAATGCCACATTGGTAAGAATATTTTTTGTAGTGCCATCAGCAAACAAGCCATTTAAATTATTAAGGTTTACCAGCCAGCATTCACGGTCTGTAGGAAAATTGATCAGCGGAAGTTTATTTGCTGTTGATGCATCAAATTTTGATTTATCAATTCCACCAAACAATACTTCGCCTTTCATCGTCGCGCGATCATACCAAAATGAAGCAAGAGCAGTTTTAATAAGCCCTTCTTGTTTGAGTGTATTTAATATAAGCGTAGAATTATGTTCTTTGAAAATATGCGAAGGAATTCCAAGTCCGCCATCACAAATCAATTCCTGGAATTGTGAACCTGTGTAGTTAGTGCTCATGTCAAAGATTATGTTCAGCGGGTCTGCAATTCCGGGCAAACTAATAACGTCACTACTTGGCGTTATCGTCATAGAACCCCAGGCACCAAAATTTATTTCAGCTTGTTTGCCATTTATTTTATAAGTAGATGAAGCCGAAGGATTGAATTTATTATGCGGCGCGCAAGCAGTTGTTGTGCAAAGATTAGAAGTGATCCATGTGTTTTTAGTTCCGGTATCGATCATAAAACGCAGCTTATGTTGAGCAGGTGTTCCCAAACCAATTTCCGCATACCAGGAAGTTGCGCCGTTATTTGGTTCAAAGAATGGTCTTTGTAATGCAAATGAAACAACGGAAGCATTTGCATGTTTTTCATTAAAATAGCCTGGCAGTTCCTGCTTCATTTGTTTTGATTTTAGTGGTGAGATTATTTTTTTGTTCTAATTATTATGTAATAGGTAATTGAATAATGAATGTTGTTCCCTCGCCTTCTTTGCTCTGTACTTTTATTTCTCCTCCATGCGCCTTCACAATATCATAACTTAAACTCAAACCCAATCCTGTTCCTTCGCCTGTTGGTTTGGTTGTAAAGAATGGCTGAAAGATTTTTTCTACTATGTTTTTAGGAATGCCGTTGCCGTTGTCGCTTACAATTATTTCTACCTTATCATTTATTCGACGTGTTTTCACTTCAGCTATTGGCTGATAGCTATTAGCTAATAGCTTTTTCTTTTCATTTATTGCATAAAAAGCATTATTAAAAAGATTGAGCAATACTCTTCCAATGTCCTGTGGCACAACATTTGTTTTTCCAATACTCTCATCGAAATCTGTTTTAAAATCTGCATTAAAATGCTTATCCTTTGCACGCATGCCGTGATAACTTAGTCTTAAATATTCATTGCACAAAGCATTAATATCTGTTGGTTCTTTAATTCCTTTCGTTTGTCTCGAATGTTGCAACATGCTTTTCACAATTGCATCTGCACGCTTGCCGTGATGATTAATTTTTTCAAGATTTTGTTGGATGTCGTCGGCAATTTCAGTTGCCAGTTTCACGTTACCGGTTGCAAGTTCTTCTTTCATTTCATCA
>DASZUY010000220.1:0-3850 GCA_035547495.1 Parafilimonas sp.
AACCATTCATTAAAAGTCACGTTTTTAATTCCTACAATGCGGTTATCTGTAAGCTCGATTATTTTATCAACCAATAAAAACGGATAACGATGTGGTAATGTTTTTTCAATGTAATCCATTCCGTAAACAGCTGGCTGCGCAGGATCATAAACAGGCACATCTTTTATGTGCTTATTTTTTTTTATGTATTGTTTGATCTTTTTTGCAAACTCAACATTGCTGCTATGACCAGGGCGATTTGCAATAATGCGTGCTTTAATAGGATAACCAATCAATGCAAGATCACCAACAACATCTAATAATTTATGACGTGCCGGTTCATTTGGAAAGCGCAGTTCAAGATTATTTAAATACCCTTCGCTTTTAACCTGTATTTTATCTTTTTTAAAAACTTTTTTTAATCTTGATAATTCATTATCATCAACCTTTTTATCAACCACAACAATTGCGTTATTTATATCGCCCCCTTTTATAAGATTGTTATCAAGCAACATTTCCAGCTCATGCAAAAAACAAAACGTTCTGCATGGTGCAATTGCCGTTTTAAAATCTTTCATGTTTTTTAAACCTGCATGTTGCGTACCTAAAACAGGGCTGTTAAAATCAATAAGCGTAGTTATTTGGTAATTGGTTGAAGGCAATGCCGTCATTTCCACGCGCTTCTCTTCATCATAGTGATAAATATTTTCTTCGAGGCTGTACCATGCTTTCGATGCTTCCTGTTCAACGATGCCTGCATCTTCGATCAATTCTATAAACGGCTGCGAGCTTCCATCCATAATCGGAATTTCCGGGCCGTTTAATTCAATCAAAACATTATCTATTCCCATTCCAACTAATGCAGCAAGAATATGCTCTACTGTACTCACTTTTGCATCACCATCCTGCAAAGTTGTTCCGCGGCTTGTGTCTGTAACGTTATCGCAATCTGCTTTTATTAATGCAGAACCGGGCATATCAATTCTATGAAATTGTATTCCAAATCCCGGATGTGCAGGTACAAGTTTCATATCAACCAAAACACCGGTATGCAAACCTGTTCCGCTTATTACTGCAGTTTTAGAAAGGGTATGTTGTTTATCTGGATTAAAATGATTATCCATAAGTAAATTTAATAAACGTTTATAACTCTCTTTTTTCGGGCAGCAAAAGTAAGCTATAAAAACTATGGAAAATGTGAAGAGATGAACCGCTAAAAACTAACTTTTTCCTGAACTAATTGTTGAATTAGCCTTTCAAGTTCTGCTATTCTTTTTTCAAGTTGAGGAAGATTGCGCGTTAAAGCCTGGCTGCGTAAAGCGCTTGTATAATCAAAAGCCGGCGAACCGGTAACAGCAGTATTTTTTTGTTTGATGGATTTTGTAACGCCGCTTTGTGCATTCACTTTTGTTCCGTCTGCCAATTGAAGATGACCAACAATACCCGCCTGCCCACCAATCATTACATTGCTTCCAACTTTTGTGCTGCCACTTACACCAGCTTGCGCTGCAATAACTGTGTTGCTGCCTACTTCAACATTATGCGCAATTTGTATCAGGTTATCTAACTTGGTGCCAGCACGAATAATTGTTGAGCCAACTGTTGCACGATCGATAGTTGTGTTACAACCAATCTCAACATTATCTTCAATTACTACATTACCAATTTGAGGAACTTTTTTATAACTGCCATTCTCCTGAGGTGCGAACCCAAAACCATCACCACCAATTACAGTACCTGCATGTATTGTTACATTTTTTCCAACAACACAACCAAAATAAATTTTTACACCAGGATGAATGATCGTACCATCATTAACCTTTACATCATTACCTAAATAAACACCAGGATAAAGTTTTACGTTGTTGCCGATTACAACATTTTCTCCAATGTATGTAAATGCACCAACAAAAATATTTTGGCCCAACGTAGCACTTGCATCAATAAAGCTTGGCTGCTGAATGCCTTTTAATTGCTCTTGCATTAACGCCTGGTATTTTTGCAGCAGCGAAGCAAATGCGAGATATGCATCTTCAACTCTTATTAAAGTTGCAGTAACAGGTTGTTTTAATTCCTGCGTTTCATTAATAATTATTATTGATGCCTGCGTTGTATACAAATAATCTTCGTATTTGGGATTAGCGAGAAACGCAAGCTGACCTTGTTTTGCTTCTTCAATTTTACCGAAAGAATTTACTTCAGTTTTATTATCTCCTTCTACCTTGCCATTAACCAGTAAGGCAATGCGTTCGGCATCGATCTTCATAAAATAACTATTAATGATTTAATAACGGAAGTGCACATGAAAAATTCGCAAGATTAAGTTAATTGACAAATGTAAAATTTTTTAACCGGCATTGAAAGTGTTTTATGTATCAGCGGATCTGCTACCTCACTTATATCGCTAAAGCTTCCGTTTTTCGATAAAATATTTATCCTTTCATCTTTTAACTGATAAGTTGTATTTACTGCCGTGCCTGTAAAAATTAAATAAGATGCTTCTTCTATTGATACATTGAATTTTTTTGCAGCGGTTTTACTGCGCTTTAAAATTTCGTTTTCATCGAAAGCCTCTGTTTGTAATTTAGTTTTATAAAGTTTTCGGTTGAGTAAACTTTTACAAAGTGTTGATAAGATTATATCGTGATGATTACTCCACTGTTTTACGGCAAACATGATGTCAATATCATCCAGCAAACAAAATTTTTGCAATGCATGTTTATTCATGGATGAATAGTCTTCAAAAAAATAATCAAGCGTTGAATTAAGTTTTAAGCTATTGTTAGATGCTGTATAAATTTCTCTCGCTCTTTCAATAATCTTTACAATCATTTTTTCTGCAGCCAAAACAGTTTTGTGCAAATAAACCTGCCAGTACATTAGCCTGCGTGCAACCAAAAATTTTTCAACTGAATACAAACCTTTTTCTTCAACCATTAACTGACCTTCATGTACTGTGAGCATTTTTAAAATCCTGTCATATCCAATAACGCCTTCACTTACGCCACTGTAAAAACTATCACGTGTTAAATAGTCCATTCGGTCAACATCAAGTTGTCCGCTGATAAGCTGATGCAAAAATTGTTTTGGATATTGATTGGTAAAAATTTCAATTGCTGTATCAAGCCTTCCATTGCATTGCTTATTCATTTCATGCATTATTTGCAAGCCGATTTTTTCATGATGCGAATTTGGAATTAACACATTTTCCAATGCATGAGAAAAAGGTCCATGACCAATATCATGTAAAAGAATAGCGCATTTAACAGCAAGCTCTTCTTTCTGCGTTATCTCAATATTTTTATTTTTTAATTCAGTTATTGCAAGACAAATTAAATGATATGCGCCTAATGAATGATGTAATCTTGTATGCACAGCGCCGGGATAAACTAATTGCGCTAATGCCATTTGATAAATGCGCCGGAGACGCTGATACCATGGATGATCGATAATGAAAAATAAAAGCGGATCATTAATAGTGATGAAACCGTAAATGGGATCGTTTATAATTTTGCGTTTTGATTTTTGCACTGTTGAGGCTTTGTTAAATGAGCTTTTAATAACAATTGCTATGCTATTAATCAGCCTAAACAAAATAATTTTACTGGCTGCTGTTTACAAAGATTAAAAAAAGCTCTAAATCTTTTTGAGCAATATTGAAATTAAGATTGAATCATCAATCTAAAATCTAAAAATCGAAATAATATGCCAGTAGGAACTATACTTTGGGTAGACGACGAAATAGAAAATCTTCAATCTCAAAAATTATTTCTTGAGAATAAAGGATACGAAGTACATACCCGTGCTAATGGATTTGACGCCATTGATTTTGTAAAAGATAACGCATTAGATGTTGTTTTACTGGATGAAA
>DASZUY010000221.1:0-5820 GCA_035547495.1 Parafilimonas sp.
ATAAAAATCTTCTCCTTCTGTTAATGTATCACCAATTTTGAAATTGCCTGTATCAAACAAACCAACAACATCGCCGGCATAAGCATCCTCAATAATGTCTTTACTTCTTGCCAAAAAAGAATATGGATTACTGAAACGAAAATCTTTATTTAAACGCACATGATGATAATAAGTATTGCGCTCAAACCTGCCACTGCAAATACGCATGAACGCGATTCTATCACGATGTCGCGGATCTAGGTTTGCATGAATTTTAAAAACAAATCCGCTGAGTTTATCTTCATCAACATCTACAATACGCTTTGTTGTTTCGCGATCAAGTGGCTCAGGTGCAATCTTTATAAATGTTTCAAGTAATTCCTTTACCCCAAAGTTGTTTATCGCGCTTCCAAAAAAAACCGGCGCTGTTTTGGCTGATAAATAATCTTCCACATTCAATTTCCCATAAACACCTTCGATCAACTCAACATCTTCGCGCAAATTTGCGGCATCGCTTTCTCCTATCTTTTCATCTAATATTTTATCATTCAAATTTTCAATTATCAAACTATCTTCTTCATTAGCTTTTGTGTTTGCCGTAAACAATAGCAAATTCTTTGCATCAAGATTGTACACACCTTTAAAATCTTTTCCACTATTAATCGGCCACGTCATGGGATGCAATTGGATCTTCAATTCCTTTTCAATTTCTTCCAATAAATCAAACCGGTTTTTTCCATCGCGATCCATCTTATTTATAAAAACAATTACCGGCGTATTACGCATGCGGCACACTTCCATCAATCTTCGCGTTTGCTCTTCAACACCATTTACGCTATCAACCACCAACACAACACTGTCGACTGCAGTGAGTGTTCTGTAAGTATCTTCTGCAAAATCTTTGTGACCAGGTGTATCTAATAAATTGATGAGAAAATTTTTATACTCGAAAGTCATCACGCTGGTTGCAACAGAAATTCCGCGCTGTCTTTCAATTTCCATGAAATCGCTGGTCGCATGTTTTTTTATCTTGTTGCTTTTAACGGCACCCGCCGTTTGAATAGCGCCACCAAACAGCAAAAACTTTTCAGTTAATGTTGTTTTGCCGGCATCCGGGTGAGAAATGATTGCGAATGTTCTGCGACGACTAATTTCCTTTGCGTATTTCATTTAGCGAATAGTTGATAGTTCATAGTTCATGGTTTTGCTATTCGCTATTTGCCATGATCTATTGCCATTTTTAGGCGCGCAAAGGTAAGGGCAGGAAAACTCGCATCAAACATTGATGAAGTATTTTAAGATAATTATGCAGATTGATTAAAATGGATTTTCCTCTTCAAAACCTTCGTCAAATTCATTCATCTTACTTCCTTTCTGAATAAACAAGCGTGCATTATTATCGCCGCCTTGCGGTTGTGATGGTGAAGGACCTAAAGGTTTCCAGTTGCCGCCACCATTGCCGGGATTAAATGAAGGACCAGAATCATTATCCCATTCTTCAAATTTTTGTATATGCAGCAAAGCCCGAAGCTTAATATTTTCAAGTGAGCCGTTTCTGTGTTTGGCAATTTTTATATGCGTTTCGCCACGTGTGCTTTCACCATTTTCGTTGGCATACGTTTCATAATATTCCGGGCGGTAAATAAACATAACCATATCTGCATCCTGCTCAATCGCACCTGATTCACGCAAGTCACTCAACTGCGGCATCTTACTTTCTTTACGCGTTTCAACTGCACGACTTAACTGGCTAAGCGCAATAATTGGAATGCCTAATTCTTTTGCCAGCGCTTTCAGGTTGCGTGAAATATTACTTATTTCCTGTTCACGATTTGCCCCGCGATCACTTGTGCCACTCATCAACTGCAAATAGTCAATAATTATTAAACCAACATTGTGTTTATTTACAAGCCTGCGCGCCTTTGCGCGAAATTCAAATATGTTTAAAGCAGCAGTATCATCAATAAAGATGGGTGCCTGCTCTAATTTTTTTATACCCTTTGTGTGTAATTGCTGGTACTCGTATTCTTCTAATTTTCCGCGTGCAATTTTTTCAAGCATGATTTCGCTTTCCGCAGAAAGAATACGTTGCACCAATTGTGATGCGCTCATTTCAAGCGAAAAAATTCCAACGCCGGTTGGCTTTACAGGATGCAACGCAGCATTGCGCGCAAGATTTAATGCAAACGCTGTTTTACCAACTGAAGGTCTTGCAGCAAGAATGATTAAGTCTGTAGGTTGCCATCCATAAGTAACACGATCAAGACTTGGAAAACCGCTCGGTACGCCGGAAATATCTTCCTTCTTCGTGCGCAATTCATCAATGCGGTTGATTGTTTTTGCTAAAGCATTGCCAATATCCTCATAATTTTTCTTGAGATAGTTATTGGTGATATTGAACATTTTTGTTTCGCTCTCATCAAGCAAATCAAAAACATCAGTGCTGTCCTCATAAGCATCGCCAATAATTTCACCACTGATGCGTATTAACTCCCGTTGAATAAATTTTTGAAGAATGATACGTGAATGCGCTTCGATATTCGCAGTTGAAACAACCGCATTTGTAAGCTTTGTAATGTAGTAAGGTCCGCCAATTTCATCAAGTTTGCCGATTGTTTTTAATTCCTCCACTACGGTAAGCATATCTATCGGCAAGCTTTTTTGCGCAAGATTTTGAAACGATTTGAAAATTTCCTGGTGCGCATCTACATAAAAACATTCGGGCTTTAATATCTCGATAATTGTATCAAAAGCACTTTTTTCAAGCATAATAGCACCGAGTACAGCTTCTTCCAAATCTCTTGCCTGCGGCGGTATTTTGCCATAAACCATCGTGCTTAAATCAAGAGAACTCTTTCTGCGTGCACGACGATCTTTATTCTGGTTAACAATTTCCATTTATGTAAGTTAATGTGGTTAGTATTTTCGAACAGCTGGTTAAGGTTAAGCAATCGTTACCGGAATGTTTCCTTAACGTTATCTGAAAAACGAGCGACGAATGTAAATTCAAAATCAACCGAAGAAAAAATTTTATTGTATTAATATTTATCAAGCAACATTCCACAAGTTTATCAACATTATTTAAAACGTTATCAAAAAGAACATTATTTGTTTTCAACAATTTTAAAAGATATTTCAAAAAAGCAGCACAATAATTCACAAGCAGAAAGTGCAAAAGTTTTTTTTAGATTAATGATTGTTATAAAAAAATAATTGTGTATCTGCGGAAACAATTTTATTGTTCTATGCTTAGGTTGAAACTATATTTTTGCAGGAATTGACAAGCAATGAAGATATCTTATAACTGGTTAGCAAAATATTTGCCCGAGAAAATAGAGCCTGAGAAATTATCTGAGATACTAACCTCTATTGGGCTTGAAGTAGAGTCGTTGGAATTTTATGAAAATATACATGGTGGTTTAAAAGGATTGATTGTTGGTGAAGTTTTAACTGCAGAGCAACATCCTAATGCAGATAAATTAAAATTAACGACCGTTAATGTTGGTAAAGAAGTTTTGCAAATTGTTTGCGGCGCACCGAATGTAGCAGCAGGACAAAAAGTAATTGTTGCACCCGTTTCTACAACTATTTTTCCGGTAAACAATGCGCCGGTTACAATGAAGGTTGCAAAAATCAGAGGCGTTGAAAGTTTTGGAATGATTTGCGCTGAAGATGAAATTGGTTTAGGAACGAGTCATGCGGGAATTTATATTTTAAGTGATGTTGCGAAAGTTGGTGATGATGCATCAAACTATTTTAATATTTATACAGATTGGATTTACGAAATTGGTTTAACGCCAAACCGTATGGATGCAATGAGCCATATTGGGGTTGCCAAAGATGTTTGTGCATGGCTTTCTTATCACAATAACAAAATCACCAAACCTAATTTGCCATTTACAAAAGAAACAAAAAACACAAATGCCAAAAATGAATTTGAAGTAATTATTGAAAACGCAAATGATTGTAAAAGATATTCTGGTTTATATATAAAAGACGTTGAGATCAAAGAATCGCCAGATTGGCTTAAAAACTTTTTAGTTGCAATTGGACAACGCCCTATTAATAATGTTGTTGATATCACCAATTTTGTTTTGCATGAAACGGGTCAGCCACTACATGCGTTTGATGCAGATGCATTAACGTCGAAAAAAGTTGTAATTAAAAATTTACCTGAAGGAACAGGTTTTAAAACCCTCGACGATGTTGAAAGGAAATTAAGCAGTAAAGATTTAATGATTTGCAATAATGATGAGCCTGTTTGTATTGCCGGTGTTTTTGGTGGAATTGGAAGTGGTGTTACAAATAATACTAAAAATATTTTCCTCGAAAGCGCATGGTTTAGTCCTTCATCAATCAGGCAAACTTCTTTAAAGCATGGATTAAGAACAGAAGCTGCAATAAGATTTGAAAAAGGTGTTGATATTTCAGGAACAGTAAAAGCTTTGGAAAGAGCAGCATCACTAATTAAAGAAATTGCGAACGGAAAAATTGCAGGTGATGTTATTGATGTTTATCCATTAGAAATAAAAAAGAAAAATATTACACTTAACTATGGTTATCTAAAAAAATTAAGTGGTAAAACTTACGAACCATCATCTGTAAAAAATATTCTTTGGGCTTTAGGTTTTGAAATATTGAATGAAAGTGGTGAAGAAATAAGCGTGGCAGTGCCTTTAAGCAAAAGCGACATTGCTTTGCCTGCCGATATTGTTGAAGAAATTCTAAGAATTGATGGACTTGATAATATCGACCTTTCAAAATCGATTACAATAACTCCCGCAAAACAAGGCGACGCAGTTAGTGAGCAATTAAAAGAAAAAATTGCGCAATTATTAATTGGCTTAGGTTTTAATGAAATTGTTACAAATTCTATTACAAACAGCAAACTTTTCTCAGAAAGAAACCTTTCTAATGCTGTAAGATTGCTGAATAATTTGAGCGAAGATCTTGATATTATGCGACCAACAATGTTAGAAACCGGACTTGAGATTTTAGCTTATAACATTAATAGAAAAAATAACAATCTTAATTTTTTTGAATTCGGTAAAACATATCAAAATAATAATACCAATTACACTGAAACAGAATACCTGTGTTTTTGGATAACTGCTAAAAATGAAATTCAAACCTGGAAACAGAAAATTCAAAAACCTGATTTTTTTACTGCAAAAGGTGTGATAAAAAATTTATTTACTGCAATCAATATTATCGGCACTGAGTTTTCAAAAATTGAAGAAACTGAAAATGGTCTTCAGCAAAAAATTTTTTCAAACAATCTTGAGATTGGAAGCTTAACAAATATCGACACCAGGTTTTTAGACAAATTTGATATTAAACAAAGCGTTGTGTTTGCAGAGTTGAATTATAAAAATCTTTTATCTGCAAATACAAAAAAAGAAATTGTTTTTGAAGAAATTCCCCAGAATCCCGCAGTAGAGCGAGATTTGGCAATAGTTGTAGATAAAAATGTAAAATATGCAACGGTTGAAGAAATGGTGGGCCAATTAAATCTTCCTTTTTTACAAAAATTTTCCTTGTTTGATATTTTTGAAAGTGATAAAATTGGAAAAGAGAAAAAATCATTAGCCATTAACTTTACTTTCTTAAATAAGGAAAGAACATTAACGGATGCTGAGGTAAATTCAACAATGGAAAAAATAATAAAGCAACTTAAGAATAGTTTGCAGGCAGAAATAAGAAATAATTAAAAGAATTATGGAGGATCTAAGTACAGATATTAAAAAACTTCACGAAAGCCTGCAGCTTTTACTTAAAAAATACAAACAATTACTAAAGGAAAATGAGGTATTAAAGAGCAATATAAACGAGCTGCAAAAG
>DASZUY010000222.1:0-4509 GCA_035547495.1 Parafilimonas sp.
GGATGAAATAATTGATTATTTTAAAAACTGCCAGGATTCATCCTTGCAGGTTGCGCAGGAAGAACTTTCAGACAGTGGTTACAATTGGGAGCAGCTTAAAATTATGCGTATAAAATTTTTAAGCGAATACGGGAACTAACTCATCAACCGGGCAAACAGAAAAGCTTACAGAAGTTCCCTGCTTTACCATGCTTTTAATTTCTATGTCATTGCCGGTTTTATTCAGATAACTTTTTATAAGTGATAAGCCAAGCCCGTTGCCTTTTTCATTTCTTGTACCACTGGTATGGTACATTCCTGTGTCTTGCAGTATCTGAGATATTTTTTCTGTTTCCAAACCAATGCCGGTGTCTTTAATTTTCAAATAACATTTATCGTCTCTAATAAAAGAGGAAACACTTATGGTTCCGTTCTCAGTAAATTTATTTGCGTTAGAAATTAAATTGCGTAACACAAATTGTATAGCTTCCTTATCAGCATTCACCAAAATATTTGATGAAACTTCGTTTATAATTCCGTTGCGTTTTAATAATAAATTTAGTTCTGCCTGTTCCATACATTCATTCACAACATCTTTCAACTTTAGTACTTGTTTTTTATCTACTAACTGAAGTTGAACTTTGCCCCATTCTACAAGATTATCCAGCAATTGCAAGGTGCGGCTCACATTTGTACTTAAAGCATTGAGCATGTCGCCTTGTTCTTCTTTTGTTAATGTATCGTCTTTATTCAGGTCAAGAAAGGTTTTTATAGAAGAAAGAGGACCTCTTATATCATGCGACATAATTGAAATAATTCGTTGCTGCATCTCTGCTGTTTGAACCATTTCTTTATTGCGTATCCTAAGCTCGAGGAGTTTTATTGTTTGCCAGCTCAACACCTTTAGTGCAAAAGATTGCATTTTGGTAAGTCTTCTTGGCACCGTATCAATAACACATAAAGCACCCAGTTTATATCCCTTTGAAGTTACCAGCGGCACACCTGCATAAAAGCGAATTTTTGGAATACGTTTAACAAGTGGATTATTTGCAAAGCGTTTATCATGCAAGGCATTTCTAACCTGTAAAAGTGTGTTATTTAAAATGGTGTATGAACAAAAAGCTGCATTGCGATCTTCCGGCAACTTTGTTAAACCCACAATAGATTTACACCATTGTCTTGTACGATCAAGAAACGTTATTGCCGCTATGGGTGTTTTGCAAATTTTAGAAGCGAGTAAAGAAATTTTATCAAAGTCATCTTCACGCGGAGTATCTAAAATTTCGTAGCGATACAGTTCACGTAAGCGGTCATTTTCTTCAAATGGTATTGCTGTCATCATAAGTTAGTACATCGACCGATGTTATCAAATTGAGTTCCAAATTTGTCGGATTAAGACAAACTGAGATAACATTCAGACATAAAAAATTATTGTAGGTTGGTATGTTAAAATTATCATGTATAACATGTGTAAGAGTTACCATTAAATTTGCCGGATGAAGAATACTCCCTTCACACAAAAACATATTGCGCTTGGCGCAAAGATGGCTGCGTTTGCAGGCTATAATATGCCGATAAGTTATACAGGTATAAATGATGAACATGCTGCCGTACGAAACAATGCCGGCGTATTTGATGTTAGCCACATGGGAGAATTTATTTTGAAAGGAGAAAATGCACTTGATTTAATTCAACGCGTCACAACAAATGATGCAAGCAAACTTACAAACGGTAAAGCGCAATACAGTTCGCTTACAAATAATGATGGTGGAATTGTAGATGATTTAATTGTGTATTGCATTGAAGAAAATAAAGTGTATATGCTTGTTGTAAATGCAAGCAATATTGAAAAAGACTGGAGCTGGATTGCATCGCACAACGAAAAAAAAGTTGAGATGCACAACATCAGCGATAAAACATGTTTGCTTGCAATACAAGGTCCAAACGCAACAAAAATTTTACAAACGCTCACAGATAATGACATTCTTAATTTAAAATATTACACATTTATAAAAGGGAAATTTGCAGGCGTTGATAACGTACTTATCAGCGCAACTGGTTATACCGGCGCAGGTGGTGTAGAAATTTATTTTGAAGATAAAGATGATGACGCTGATAAAATCTGGACCGCAATTTTTGATGCAGGTAAATCACAAAATATAAAACCAATTGGCTTGGGCGCAAGAGACACTTTACGTTTGGAGATGGGTTATTGTTTGTATGGAAATGATATTGATGACACAACTTCTCCGCTTGAGGCAGGATTAGGGTGGATTACAAAACTGAATAAAAATTCATTTTTCACGGCGAAAGAAATTTTAGAAAAGCAAAAAGCAGAAGGTATAAAAAGAAAGTTGGTTGGGTTTGAAATGATAGATCGTGGCATTCCGCGGCATGATTACTTAATTAAAGATGCAAGCGGAAATGCAATTGGAAAAGTTACAAGCGGTACACAATCGCCATCATTAAATAAAGCCATTGGAATGGGTTATGTTGATATGAAACATGCTGCATTAGACAGCGAAATTTTTATTGATATTCGTAACAATCTTGTAAAAGCAAAAGTGGTGAAGATGCCATTTAGTTAATTTTAGTTAGGTGCCTTACATCTACTCAAACCATTCACCCGCGCCCATTCTCACAACTTCATATTCATCTCTCGTGCAATCAATAATCGTTGATGGAATTGCTCCGCCAATACCACCATCAATTACAATATCAACAAGATTTTTAAATTTTTCATAAATGAGTTCCGGGTCAGTATATTCTTCCACCATTTCGCCAGGCAACGTTGCAGATAAAATAGGATGCTCTAACTGTTTTACAATTTCTCTCGCAATGTTATTATTGGGAATACGTAAACCAATTGTATTTTTCTTACTCTGTAGGATCTTCGGCACTTCTTTACTTGCAGGCAAAATAAAAGTGTAAGGTCCCGGCAAATATTCTTTCAATATTCTGTATAGTGGCGTTGAAATTCCTTTAGTATAATTGCTAAGATCACTCAAATCATAACAAATAAAACTGAGCTGCGCTTTTTGTGGCGGAACATTTTTAATGCGACAAATTTTTTCAATGGCTTTATGCTGAAAAATATCACAACCCAAACCATAAATAGTATCGGTTGGGTAAATAATAATACCACCATCCAGCAAACATTCATTAACTGTTTTTATATGACGGCTGTTTGGATTTTCTGAATTGATATGAAGCAACATAAATTTTATTTCAGCAAAAACACAACCATAATTAAAATCAATTTAGGTAATTTGACATTTATTTTTACGAATGCCATTAAAAGAAGCTGAACGCATCATCCCTGCAAAAGAACAAGTTTTTTTAGAAGGACCGAAGAGCCGTGGTTATGAGCTGTCATTTGCAATAAAAGTTTTTTTTCAGTTTATAAAAGGGTTTCGCAGCCTGCATTTTGTTGGTCCGTGCATTACCGTTTTTGGCTCGGCGAGATTTAAAGAAGATCATGAATATTATAAAACAGCGAGAGAGTTTGGAAAGCGCATTGCAGAAGTTGGATTTACTACAATGACGGGCGGTGGACCTGGCATTATGGAGGCGGCAAATCGCGGCGCGTATGAAAATGGCGGCATGAGTGTTGGTTGTAATATTAAACTACCGTTTGAGCAAAAAGCAAATAAGTACGTAAATAAAAGCATAACATTTGATCATTTTTTTGAACGTAAAACCTTGCTGATAAAATATTCTTATGCTTTTATTTGTATGCCCGGCGGTTTTGGAACTATGGATGAATTTTTTGAAACGCTCACGCTTATTCAAACAAAAACAATAACACAGTTTCCGATAATTTTATTTGGTAAAGAATTTTATAAAGACCTTGAAGAATTAATGGGCGACATGGTTAAAGCGCAAACCATTAATCCGGAAGATCTGCAACTGGTTTTAATAACAGACAGTGTTGATGAAGCGATGGATCACATTAGAAAATATATAACCGGAAATTATAAAATTAAACCGCGTAAAAGATTGTGGTGGTTAATAGAAAAAAGATAATTGAAAATTTATGCCTGCAAATTCAAACACCAAAACAATTGAAGTTCCGGTTGAACTTTTGAATGCTTTAAAAAAATCATCTGTTGCAAAAAATTATTTTGATGCAATTCCGGCTTCGCATAAACAGGAATATATAAAATGGATTGCTGAAGCGAAAAAAGAAGACACAAGAAAATCAAGAGCGGCAAAGTCAATTATAATGATGGAGGCGAAAGCTGCGACTAAAACTTAAACGTCAGAAAAATTCAACACGCCATGTGCGTTGCCATTCTTCGCCGGCAGCTAATTTATTAATGCCTTCTTTTTCCTTCAATTCGTTATTGTGATTCACACTGTCTGCAATGCCGCACCACGGCTCAAGACAAACAAACGGCGCATCTTTCGCCGCCCATATACCAAAATACGGAAAGCCTTTAAAATTGAAATTTAAACCACGTTCATCTTTAGTTGAAAATAATTTTACCTGGTCGCTGCCGATGTGTTTCAACACAATCGCATCTTCAT
>DASZUY010000223.1:0-2381 GCA_035547495.1 Parafilimonas sp.
ATAACTCCATTGTAATAACTACATCCACTGCAAAAAAATATTTTGGAACCACTGACGTAATTGGAAAAGTGTTGACTTATCATGACACCGTCAATTTTACTGTTTCGGGTGTAATGGAAGACTTTCCACAAAATTCATCCATTCATTATGATATGCTTTTCCCGATGAGCTTGTACGCAAAAGATTTCGGCGGGAACGGAAGCTGGAAAACAATTGATGAAGACCTCGGCGGTTACAATTACTTTATTTATCTGCAGTTGAAAAGCAATGCATCGCCGCAGGTAGTGGCGCAAAAATTATCAAAAATATTTGCTGATAAAAAAAATGAAGATGTTAAAACAAATTTCTTCACGCTGCAAACCTTAACATCAATCCATTTAATAGCGGCGACTGGCAACAGCAGCGCTTTGCAAACCGTGAGAATTTTTTTGATCATCGCCATACTTATTTTAGTTATTGCCTGCATCAATTATGTGAACTTATCTACCGCACGTTCTATGCTTCGTTCCAAAGAAGTAGGCATGCGCAAAATAATCGGTGCGTCAAAATACCAGCTATTCATACAATTCATCGTTGAATCTGCTTTATTGTTTGCGCTGGCTACGTTGCTTGCATTTATCATCATTTATTTAATGATGCCGCTATACAATTCCATTTCCGGTAAGCAGCTTGTGTTTAACCTCAGCGATAAAAATGTCTGGCTGGTTATAGGCTGCTCCGTTCTTGGCACATTAGCAGCCGGAAGCGTTTATCCTGCTTTATTGCTTACATCATTTAAGCCTTTGGAAGTTTTAAAAGGAAAATTATCTGTTGGCATTGGCGCAGCATCATTCAGAAAAATATTAGTGGTTACACAGTTTGTTTTTTCTGTGGTGCTTATTATCGGCACCATCGTAATTACTAAACAATTGCAATACATAAAAGAAAAAGATCTGGGCTATGACAGAACACAGGTCTTTTCTTTTGCGTTGAATTATGAGGTATATATTCATTTTAAAGCCATGTATAATGAACTTCTAAAACAGCCTGGTATTTCAGGGGTTGCCACATCAGACAATGGTTTTCTGGGTTATGATAATACAACCGGCGATACTTACTGGGATGGAAAAGAAGAAGGCAGCACTTTTTTGATCCATCCCAATGGTATAGATGAACACCTGATCCCTTTATTAAAAATGCATTTGGTTGCGGGCAAAAATTTTACAGGAATGCCTGCTGATTCCGCTCATATTATCCTGAATGAAACGGCAGTAAAGCAAGCAGGAATTAAAGATCCTATTGGTAAAAAATTTACTTTATACCAGATTAAAGGGACCATTATCGGCGTGGTGAAAGATTTTAACAATGTTTCCCTGAAGCAGGCTATTGAACCAACGGCATTTTATTATACCAAAGCCGGAGGGACGGTTTATGTAAAAACTACTGGTAAGTATGCGTCGAAAGCAATTGCTGCTGCACGAAAAATATGGAAAACCTACTCGCCTGATTATCCTTTTGCTTATTCCTTTTTAGATGACGATTATAACAAGCTCTATCAAAGCGATGAAAAAGCAGGTGAATTAATAAAAGCATTTGCAGCAATCGTCATTATAATTTCCTGTCTCGGCTTGTTTGGATTGATAACATTTACCGCGCAGGTAAGAACAAAAGAAATGGGCATACGTAAAGTATTGGGGGCAAGTGTTGCAAACATTACGAATCTGTTGACAAAGGAATTCTTACTGTTGGTAATGGTTGCGTTTGTAATAGCTGCTCCGCTTGCATGGCTGCTGATGCATCAATGGCTGCAGGATTTTGCTTACCGCATTTCCATCAGTTGGTGGATGATTGCTGTTGCAGGAATTGCTGCTGTGCTGATTTCTTTGATAACCGTGAGCTTTCAGTCTATTAAGGCAGCAACAGAAAACCCGGTCAAGAGCCTGAGAATGGAATGATATATAATGAAAGAATGAAGGAATGAAAGCAATGAAAGAATGAAAAAGTAAGGATGTGGGAAAGCGAGACTTATCGTGCCTTGTCAGTCTTGAGCTTTAGGCTTTCCGCTCCAAAAAGGACTTAAAACCTACAACTTACAACTTATGACTTAGAACGGAGTGATCATAAGGAGAAGAATGAAACAATGAATATCACCAACCTTCAATAGAAAATTATGTTTAGGAATTACCTGAAAGTAGCCCTGAAGAACTTATCAAGGAACAAAATATATTCCTTTATCAACATTGTCGGCTTAAGCATCGGGCTGACCTGCGCCATGCTGATCATGCTGTACGTGAAGGATGAAGTAAGCTTTGACAGGTTTCATAAGAATGTAAATCATATTTACCATATCGCTGTATAAGCCACGCACAACGGTGAAGTCCGTAGAGATGGCAATACAGGCT
>DASZUY010000224.1:0-9966 GCA_035547495.1 Parafilimonas sp.
CGCAAGTTGTTTAATAATTCTTACTGCTTTTGACAGCTTAGACAAAATCTCATCTGAATCAGAAAAGGTTGAATTATATTTTTCCAAATATTTGTTTAAAGCAGTTGTTCTACTAAAATATGTTTGATTAAGAATTGTCGCGACTACAAGCATTATGAATTGAACATCAAGCATTCTGCTTTTATCGTTATCTGAAAATATATTATAGCTGTTGAAAAAAACATTCAGGTCTTCTTTTATTACAGAGTTTATTATTACATCTGTATCCTCAGGTAATGGATTAAAGGTTGGATCAACTATTTGTTTGCAAAAGATTACGAATTCCCCATCGCCGTATTCTGCATTGATTTTTTCTACAGCGTTAAGCGAGTATTCTGTATTATTAATTCGCTGAAAAATTTCCCTAATTATATCGGAATTCATATCTTTTAAATCTTTAACAGTCACTAAATAGTTAAGAAAATCTTTCTTTTCTTCATTCAATAATTTTTCGAATGGAGGAATTTTTTTTTGATTAGCGAAGTCATTAATACCTTTTATATAATCAACAATTGTTGTTAATCGTTGCTGACCATCAACCACTATTTCTTTAGCGGTTAGTGTTTCAATATCTATCTCTGCACTAGCTATATAAACTTCTGGGAACGGAAAATTTAATAATATAGTTTCAATAAAATGAAACTTATGTTGTTTTTTCCAGACGAGCTTTCTTTGAAAGCCAGGTCTAGTATTTAAAATTTCCGAAGTAATTTTATTATATAGCTCAATTATTTTAACGCTATTTGACGGAATGCTTTCTTTTAATTTCATATCAACCATTTGCCAATAAATTTAATTGTATAGTGTGGATATTATTTCTGTGATAAGTTTCAAAAAAATGCCATGATTTATAAATGCCTATATTAACACTTCTTGAATATTTTCCTTTATACTTTTTTTGGACATCATTAATTTCAGGTGTAATCGAATACTTTCCCGGTAAATAATCAGGACGAAGCCAGCCTTTTAAAATATAAAACGCGAACATCTTTTTTTTGTAATAGCTATATGTTTCTATTGTATAACTCAATGTATGGTTATACACATTTAATAACTGTGAATCAAATAATGAATTGGAAACGATAGCCACATCTAAATCCGATTTTTTGCTTTCTACATTATTCTTATAGTTAAAATCAAATTCTTTATACTGATAAAGACGCAATTCTGTTTTATCAGGCTTAATGCTAAACCCTAATTTGCTTGAACCGACAATAACAATATCTCTTAGGTGAACATTTAAACTGTCTGATAAATCTTTTTTAAAATTAAATTCTTCGTCAGTATTGGGATAATAAGTTTCGAAAAAATAAACTGGACCATCAACTAGATATTTTTGAACAACAAGGTCATTATTTTCGTTTAAACAAGAGTTTTGAAACTGTTTTAATTCCATATATTAATTCAAAAAATTGGAAGTCTTTTCATAAATAAATTAAATCATCTTCCGAACTTTCATCTAATTCAGAAGTATCTGCTTGAACTAAATTTAGGAAATCTTTTTTTGCTTCATCAAAAAATTGCAGGTTAAAAGTTGATGGTAGTTTCAATTCTTCATATCCTTTTTTCCCTTTTGATAAATCTCTTTCATCATACTCTCTTTTAAACAACTTCAACCCAGCTAATCGCCTTATATCAGCAACAAAGTCAAGTACTAATAATGTCTTTCCTTCCTTATATCTAAGCCCTCTTCCTAACTGTTGTAAAAAAATAACCCTGCTGTGAGTAACTCGCAAATAAACTAAGAAATCAACATCTGGTACATCAACACCTTCATTAAGCATGTCGTAACAAGTAAGCATTTTTATTTCGCCTATCCTAAATAATCGTAAACGTTTAGCTCTTTCGTCAGGATCAGTAACACGTGTCGTTAAAGCTCTTGCCGGAAAGTTAAACCTTGTTCTTAATAGTTGTTCAATTCGCTCGGCATGCTCACTACTGTTGCAAAAAATAATTCCGCGTTGTGGCTTTTTATAATTCCAATATTCAAATATTGTTTGGCATATTTCATCATCCCTTTCCGGGATAAAAATTCGTTTATTTAATTGCCTAATGGTATAACCTTTTTTACTTTCGCGAGAAATCCAATCTACATCGATATTATCGTTTTTAATCTTGTAATCAATGTTAGCCAAGTATCCTTTTTTCAACGCTTGTATTACATCATATTTTATTAAAGGCTCTCCAAATATTTTTTTAATACTGCGTTGATCTTTTCTAAATGGAGTAGCAGTTAAACCAAGCAAGTATTTAGGATTTATTTTATTAATAGTTGAGATAAATGTGTCAGCAGCCGCATGATGTGCTTCGTCAACTATAACCAAGTCAAAAGTTATTTCAGGATTTTTTTCTAAATAACCATCTAAGCTTTGGAAAGTAGATAATAAAATTCCCTCATTAAAAGAAGGTTTTTCGCTTTCATGCAAAATATGCGTTGCAATGAATTTAGGAAGATTTATCCAAATGGCTTTATCAAATTGGAGAAGCAATTCTTTTTTATCCGCCAAAATTAAAACATTGTAAGATGGATGATGTTCAAATATCCATCGCAAAAAGCAAGCTGCCACAAAAGTTTTACCTAATCCAGTTGCAAGCGTTATTAACCCTTTTGACATGCCTGCTTGAAACGTTGATATAATTTTATCAATTGCTTCTCGTTGGTAAGGTTTTAATTTTCTTTTCTCTACAGCCCAAGTTGGCAAAGAATTAAAACTTTCTAAAATTTTATTTCCTGTAAACGTTTCAATTTTATAGCCTTGCTTGCGATAAATTTCTAATTTCCTTTTCTGATCAGTTCCAAGAACTCTATTCGAAACACAAACGCCTTCCTTAATTTCATAAAATTCCATTGCTCTAACAACGTCTTTTACAATATCTACACTTAGGGAATAATTTGATTGATAAAATTTTGCTTGAAATATTTTTTCAATTCCATTTATCGATGCTAAAATATCTGCTCCTTTGTCGCCTGTTCCACCAACAACGTCGTAAGAATCCCAACCTCTATGTGCAATTAACCTCGCAATGCCTCTTTCAAAAGCTTGCCAAGGACCCTTTGTAAGTCGTTCTATTCCTAAAAAGCCTTTATCTATGTCAGGCAAGCTTTGCATTGAGAAATTCTAGGCTGAACCTATTTCTTATGATTAGATTTTTTTGTTGTTTTACTAAGACATCAGTAAAATTCGAAAGGTCATAAATGAACCACTTGATATCATTTAGATAGCCATTATATTGCTCAAGCTGCCTAATTTTTATATCGTCCTCATCTAACGAATTATAAGGAAGAGCGAAATATTGTTCATCATAAATCAAATCGGGATATTCCTTAGCAAAATCTATGATATAAGCGAAGTCCATGTATTTCAAAAATCCTGTCGTCTGAATGAATTCTTCTACGTTGGCAAGGCTTTTCACTTCAACTTGTAGATAGTTTTGTTTTAGTGTTTTAATTTGCTCATTTGACAGGGCAGGACTTTCACTTAGCCTTTTATCTGCAAATGTGTTCACTAAGTAGTTTTGTAAATCAGTGATAAGTGCCTTTGCTTCTGCAACGAGTGATTGTACACTCAACATCTTTTCTCCAAGATATTTTTTCTTAAGCTCATAATACAACCTGCTAACCGGCCATGCATCAATATTATTTAGTTTTTCGTAATAACGCGTAGCAATTTCCATTAGCACTAAATCATCCCATCCATCCGCAAAATCTTTAAATAAGTGGTGGTTATTATTGATGTATACATCAAACTTAGAAGCCTGTTTTGCATCAAAAATTATTGGCGCTTTAAATTCAATAGTGGGCCAATAATTATAAATCGAGAGATTATATGGCATTTCATTCAAGAGCGGTCTTAAATCATAATTTACTTCTGCAACTGGCTCTTTTTTACCAGGAAATAATTCCTGGAATTCACTAAGGTTCTCCGTATCGTTTAAAATATTTGCGTCGCCTCCACCACTAGTATTCTCGTCTTGCCCACTTCCTCTATTATCAAAGATTGTTGGATCAACTGAACTATCGTCATTTGGAAATTCTGCATTTAAGACAGCGTCATACCATTTCTGGTCTGTTTGGTATTCAGGATCGCCTTCGTAGAATAAGTCTGCCCACTTCCTCGCCTCTGAATAAAGACCTTGACCTGCTTTGTTGCCCGGAATTAAATTTTTAAGACCAACAGGAAAAGACTTCCTATATCCATAAAACAGCTTTGCAAGTGGTGACTGATTTTTTGAAAATCCTAATTTCTCAGCGATTTGAGGCTGCAATGGGGCTTTACCACGAACTATTTCAACAGCATCAAGCCATAACTTGTCCGTTTCTTCAAAACTATCTTTTGTATAGGTCGGAGTAATAAAATCTGCAATGATCTCACCAACAAATCTTCCTCCTTGAGCTGTTGTATCAATTGGGTAATCCTTTATAGGCTCTCCATTGTTTTTGTTGTAACGGTCTTGCCAAGTGAATAAAGATTTATCTAATTTTTTAATTATTCTACCATTCCTAATTATATTAATGCCATAATGTTCTAGGTCATTATAACGCTGAATTCCAACCCAGCCATTTACATTGATTTTCCTAGCATGAACCATATCAGCCATGCCACAATTAGGACAAACGGATTCAGTAGATAATTGCGTTTCATATTCATCTATCCAGATGAAGCATCTTGAACAATAATATCGATCATCAAAATCATGATTAAAATATTGAATGGCATGTATTTTTTCACCTTTGTATTCAACATATCTTTCTTCAGCCCAAACACAAAATTCAAATGGCTTTAAAACTTGCTGATTTGTTTTTATTGAAATGCCATATTCTTCCAAAAGTTTTTTTGAATATACCCGGTTTAATTCTTTAGGAATGTAAGCTCGATTTAATAATTTTTCGGCGCGTGGATGAAACTTTGAAATTTCAATAGATGTTCCTGAACCTTTAAAAGACTTTCTTCGTCGTGTGAGTTCTCGTACAAAGCTTTTCGTTCTTTGCATCTCGATTAAATCTATTTTCACACCAATTTCATAATCCATGCCATCCTTTGATGTCCAAACTTCAACAACATCTCCAAGTCTTGCGGTCGCTATGTTAAATCCCATACCAAAAAGTCCTAGGTTATCAGTTCCTTGGGATGTGTATCCAGCCCTTAAACAATTCTCTAGTTCTTCTTCAGACATCCCTATCCCATTATCACTAATTCGTAAAGGATAGTCTCGTGCAATTTCTTGGCGTGTTGGAATGTATATCTCAATACTTTTTTGCTCACTTAATGATTGAGATTTAAGCATTGCATCTATTGAGTTATCAACTAATTCTGCAATGCATTGCCAGCCCTTTAATTCTATTTGTCCAAGCATTCGAAGAATGCGAGGATCCGGTGTAAGGTTAATTGTTTTGATTGCGGACATTTATATTTACTTTTTATAAGAATCTAAGTGCTCTTTCCAGAGCTTTCTACATAAACTATTCATATTTCCATAGCTATAATCACCATGTTTAGACAAGTTCCTAAACATTAGAAGCTGGGCTTCAATACTTCGAACAGTTCTATGTAATTTCTGCGACAGTAAGTGTAGTTCTGGGTTGTTTTCATGAATTTTTAAATTAGGGTCTTGTAAAAATAATTCCAAAACAGCTTTTAATTCATCTTCAGACCATCTTTTCCCTGTATTTTGGTTTCTTTCACCTCCTTGTATTCTTTGGTAAAGAGCCATTTTAGTTTTCTATTTCTTTTAAAAGATTCATTATAATCTCGCCCAACGCTTTTGCTAATAACGGTGGAACTGCGTTACCAACCTGTGTATATTGAGGCACTTCAAATTTCCTATTACTTCCACCCGTAGTTACTTTTGATTTAAATACAAACCAGTCAGGGAAAGACTGAAACCTCGCCATTTCTCTTACCGTTAGAGTTCGTAATTGGCTCATATCATAATGACATACATCATCCGGTATAGTTAATTGAGCTGGCGCTGGTTCATCTTCTCTCAAAGCCCTTTGGCTATGTTTTTTTGTTGTAATTGATTTTAAATAACTTTCAACATCACTTGGCGTACTCAGTCTTTTATAATATTCACTCGGGCTACCATTTTTTATATATATTTCGTGACCTGCAAGTTCCTGAGCCAATTGTGTAAGGTCGTCGTCCGATAGTTGCTCCCCAAGTAATGCATTTACCGCAGCTTTCCTATTGCCATTTTGAAACTCGTTGATGATTTGATAAAGTCTAAATCTTGCTTTTACATCATAGCTATGCGTTCTTGGTTCATGGTTAGCAAGAGTTGCTATTTTTATAAAATTAGGTTTTTTAAATGTATAATTTAAATGATCTCTATAGACAACTCTTGATTTTGAAAAGCTATTAGGGCTTCCAATTTTTTTCAAGTCACCGATTGCCTCTGATGCAGAAATAAATTGTCCTTCGTCCGTTTCAATTCGAGGAAAAAGAAAACCATCATACAGAGATTTATTTGATTCAATATCATAATAGCGAAGAAGTGCAGGACTTATATTTTCAAGATTATTTTTATTCTTATTTACTACATGATAAAAATTTAAAGCTTCATCTAATCTTGAATCTTTACGCTTATCATGTAGGCGTTTAGCGATGTCATATTTTATTGCTAATAAAATAAATCTTGGCCGATTTTGAGCGATTCCGAAATACTTTGAATTAAGCAACATGCAAATGGGAAGAAATCCCTCAAGTGCGAAAGCTTTACATACTTCAAACCATGCATAATGCTTTTTATCATTTTCTGTGAAAGGTGCAATTATACCTTTTACGTTTTCAAGCAAAACGAACTTAGGTTTAATTAAACCAGCAAATTTTGCGAAGGACAAAGGCAGGAGATTCTTTGAATTATTCTTTTCTCTTTTTCCAGCCAAGCTAAAGCTTTGGCAAGGGGGACCGCCTGAAATCAAGGTTATATTTTGCCGTTTTATTTTTTTTACAACAGCTGGGTTGTTATAAAGCCATGTCAATAGGCTGTCGACATCACCTACCAATAGCTTATTTTCTAATTCAGTCGTTGCTTCTAAATCTGTATATACACCTTTTACAGCTTCGAAGGGGTTTTCTCTTAACCTGTCTTTTAATTGTTCTTTAGGGAAATTGCTTTTTATCCAAAGTGTTTTTTGCGATATTTTATTTTCAGTTGACAGCTTGTTTAAATCCTCATTTAATAAATTATAAGCAAACGTTTCACTAGCCATTGGTGAAAGTTCGTTAGCAAAGTGTAATTCGAATCCCGCTGCATCAAGCCCTAAACTCATGCCACCACATCCCGCAAAAAGTTCAATGTATTTCAAAATAAATAGAGTTCTTTTTTAAAGGTCTCAAGTTACAAAAAGAATAAGTTTTGCAATTTTACAAAAACAGGAATAATTGCGATCACTTAGTTTTCACCAACAACTCCCGCACGTCAACATCTAACTTCTTCGCAATAGCAAATAAAGTTTCCATTGAAGGCTGGATATCGTTTGTACAATATTTTGATATGGTTGTTTTATTCATTCCTAACTGATCCGCAAGCCAAAGGTTGGTTTTAGATTTTTCAGCAAGCACAGATTTTATTCTATTATAAATCTTCTTTTTAGCAGGCATTTGATGCTTTTAACACTAACAAAGTGTCAATATAAGCAACTTATTTTTTTAGATTATTCAACTAATAATTGTTTTAAAATTCTTTATAGTGTATTTAAAATACATTATTTTTGTCTTATAATACACTAATTACTTAATAATTATCAACTCAAATAAATCATCATGGTCATCATTAACAATAATCATCAAAATCATTTACACCTGCATACAGCATCCACACAAAACACATCAGCAAGCCCTCTCCCATGGCAAACAAGAATGATGGAACTGCTGCAAAATGTATTATGTAAAATCCCACCCCAACAACTCAATAAAGACCTGCGCACATTTTTTATGCTGCACCTCACCAGCCTGCAAACCATACCACCGGAGTTTTCAGAACAGGTAATGGATATGATGGAAATATTTGAGATACTGGATGCAGTGGACAGTTGACAATTGATAGTGGAAAATGGAGAGTTGACAGTTGATGGTGGAGAGTGGACAATGGAGAGTGATGAGCCGTGAGCTTTGAGCTACGAGCTGTGAGTAGAAACAATAAGCTGCAAGCTTTAGGCTACAAGCTGCAAGGAGTAAGTGCTTTACCTGTTCAATCTTTTACATGCAACAACAATTCATTGCACGTATTTACATTATTGCGACCGTTGATGTGAACGATGCACATTCACTAAGCGTTGCCGCAATTTTGAAGGCACATTTTTGTGAAACTGGTTTCTTATAGCAATACAGTGCGCATTTACCGGGAACACTACGCATACATGCATGATCATCAAAAGTCCTATCTTTATTAACTGAAGCTAAAACGGTTTTTCTTACTGCTATGTTCAACCAACTCAAGAACGCTTTAAAGCCTGTAATTATAATGAGTGTTGGTATGTTATTGTTACCTACGCTCACAGATATATTGAGCAAAACGCTTCCTCGTTTCAGTAATATATTCTCTTTTATTTCCGGCTCTGCCGTTTTACTCCAATTAACCGGCGCGTCGCTAACTTCTTTATCCGGTAGCCTTTACCTGTTTATTGTATACAAAGAAAAAAGAGCGGAAAAAATATTGGCGTCAGAAAGCTATACTGATAATGCTGAATGGGATTTGGATGCTTTAAATTATAACACACGTTTTATTTTTTATAAAGTGCAGGCAGCATTAAACAGCAATGATATAAGCACTTTAAAAGATTATGCAACACCACAGTTTTTAGCATGGTTTACTGATGTGCTGGCAAATAAAAAAAGCAATGATATTACAAACATTGAGGTTGATGATACGCATGTTATATGCTGCAGGGATTTTATTAACAACGATAAAGATCAATATGTCGGTTACATAAAAGGGCATTTAGTTTCGGCAAACACTGATCAGAGTGATGACGATGACGATAATGATGATGGTAATGATGAAAAAAATGCGGAATCATTTTCAGAAGTTTATCATTTTACAAGAGCAGGCGATAACTGGTTATTAAATAAAGTTTGCAGTGCGGGTATATGGAATATTGCTTTTTTAAATAATAAATTTGAAGAGATAGAAAAATAAGACACGGGCAGTGGAGAATGGAAAGTGGCTGCGGGCTTTGAGCTACGATATTAAACGAACATTTTGTCAGTTCAACTGTTTAAATTTAGAGAGCGGATCAGCAACCTTATTCGTACCATATTCGTACCATGTAGCTACCTGGTATAAGAAAATCAAACCCTGTCTTAATGTCAAAAACCGGTGAAATTATACCTATAGCTGTTGCTGCTTGAAAATATTCAATTCATTCAACAATTGCACGATAAGTAATTCAAGTATTCGGTAATTCTATAATTCAATTGTATTGCAACGTATCCGTTGTTTTGTATGTCAGCCAAAAAACCTGTTTCCTGCATGAAAAGGATAATACTTTGCAGCCTTATTGCCTTATTATTTTCAGCCTGTGTTGAAAGAGCTTATTATGTTAGTCCCGGTTATGGTAATGCCATGCCTTATCATACACTGCCATTAAAAAAAGACAGCCTGAAAAGAAGCCTCTATATGAACGGAAGTATATTAGCAGGCGGTGCTAACGATCGTACACGCGATGCACAGTATGCCTTAAATGCAAACCTGTATGAGGCAAATACTTTTAACTGGATCAGGCTCTGGTATGGCGGCGGATTGACGATGGGCAATTACAGCGTTAAACCCTACGATTCCATTGAAGTAAGTGCACCTTTTGCTGCATACATAAACAGCGTGGCAGGAGGCAAGTTTTTTGGCAGCCTTAATCAAAATGCCGGGGTTGCCTTTGCCATTCCTTTAGGCAGAAGATCTGAATGGCGCATCCTCGGCATACAGGCT
>DASZUY010000225.1:0-19760 GCA_035547495.1 Parafilimonas sp.
CTAATCAATTTTAATGAATCAATAAACTTGCGACCATTTTCAACGCCGCCTTTAATGCCAAACTGCAATACGCCACCGGCACCATTCGGTAAATATTTTTTGGCGAGTTCATGATATGGACTGCTTTTCAAACCAGGGTACCAAACAAACTCAACCTGCGGATGTTGCTCTAACCATTGTGCCAATTCCAAGGCATTATCAACCGAACGTTGCACACGCAAACTCAATGTTTCCAAGCCTTGTAAAAAAAGGAATGAATTAAACGGACTTAATGCAGGACCAAAATCTCTCAAGCCTTCCACTCTTGCACGAATTGCAAAAGCAATATTGGGTAAACCCAACGGATTATTATCACCAAAAATTTCCCAGAATTTTAAACCATGATAACCTTCACTTGGTTCAGTGAACTGCGGAAATTTTCCATTGCCCCAATTATAATTTCCACCGTCTACAATAACGCCGCCGATGCTTGTGCCGTGACCACCAATCCATTTTGTTGCAGATTCAACAACCACATTTGCGCCCCATTCAATTGGCTTTGCCAAATAACCGCCGGCGCCAAAAGTGTTATCAACAATCAAAGGCAAATCATATTCTTTTGCAAGCGCAGCAAATTTTTCAAAGTCAGGAATGTTTAATCTTGGATTACCAATCGTTTCAAGATAAATCGCCTTGGTATTTTTATCGATGTGCGGAACAAAATTTTCTACGTTGTCACTATCGGCAAAGCGCACATCAATTCCTAATCTTTTAAATGAAACTTTAAATTGATTGTATGTGCCGCCGTATAAATAATTTGTAGCAATAAAATTATCGCCGGCTTGTAAAATATTATTGAGCGCTAAGAATTGTGCAGCCTGCCCTGAACCTGTTGCCAGCGCCGCCACACCGCCTTCCAATGCTGCGATGCGTTGCTCAAACACATCGGTGGTTGGGTTCATGATGCGCGTATAAATATTTCCAAATTGTTTTAATCCGAAAAGATTGGCTGCATGCTCGGTATTATCGAACTGAAAAGATGTTGTTTGATAAATAGGAACGGCACGTGATTTCGTTGTGGGGTCAACTTGCTGACCCGCATGTAGCTGTAGTGTTTCGAAACGGTAACCCATAAAAAAGTTTTTTGTGTTGTGAAAGAAGAATTTGAAATCGCATCAGCGTAAGCCTTTGCTTTTTGTTTGAGAAATTTGTTTGAAATAAAAACGGGCAAAGCCCGGTGAGGGAATTATATAATTATGGCTTGCGCCATACAACAGCAAATACAACAAATACACATGTCGGTATGTGTATTATTGATTTTAATATTTTGCTGTGTTTGTAACATTTTCTGGTTAAATGTTGTGCAAATGTAATTGAGTTTTGTTTTCATCGCAAAATTTATTGATGTTAAACATTCATGAACACTTACGCAGAAAGCGTTTGAGAGAAATAAAAAAAGCCCTTCGATAAATCAGAAGAGCTTTAAATATGATGAAAACAATTAAGCATTTATCTGACTTATCTCTTCCCGCACAATGCGGGATGGAGTTGGCACCTTTTCTCATTTTAATGGATAGGTTGCCAAGGCTTCATCGGGCCATTCCCTCAGCCTTTCTTGATAAGTATGCAAAGAACTGATGCAAAAATACATCGCAAAAAATAATTGCAAATTTTTTCAGCGAGAATGATTGTTAAATATGATTGATGAACAAAGCGATTACGAACAAGAATTAGTTTCCATTCTTTTATACTATTCTATCTTTGCCATCCTTTTTTATAAGCTATGTTTAATAAGAGAACAAAAATCAAAGAAGTTTTATCTGCGGAAGCAACAGGACAACAAATTACTGTGATGGGCTGGGTGCGCACATTTCGCAATAATCAATTTATTGCATTGAATGATGGCAGCACTAACAACAATTTGCAGGTAGTTGCTCCTTTAGGTTTATTGGATGATGAAACATTGAAACGCATTACAACAGGTGCATCATTAAAAGTTGTGGGTGAATTGGTGAAGAGTTTGGGAAAAGGTCAAAGCGTTGAACTAAAAGCAACATCAATAGAAATTTTGGGCGATAGTGATGCAGAAAAATTTCCGCTTCAACCCAAAAAACATAGCCTTGAATTTTTAAGAGAGATTGCGCACCTGCGTTTTCGCACAAACACGTTTGGTGCAGTGTTTCGTGTGCGGCATTCGCTGGCGTATGCGATTCATAAATTTTTTAATGATAAAGGTTTTGTTTATCTGCATACACCCATTATAACTTCAAGCGACGCAGAAGGTGCAGGCGAAATGTTTCGCGTTACAACATTGCCGTTTGATAATCCGCCACGCAATGAAGATGGCAGCATAAACTTTAAAGAAGATTTTTTTAGTAAGAGCACCAACTTAACAGTGAGCGGGCAGTTAGAAGGAGAGTTAGCTGCAATGGCGTTTAGCGATATTTATACATTCGGTCCAACATTTCGTGCAGAGAATTCTAACACCACAAGACATCTTGCAGAGTTCTGGATGATTGAACCCGAAATGGCTTTTTATGATATTGAAGACAACATGAATCTTGCGGAAGAATTCATCAAATACATTATTCAATATGCGATGGATAATAACCGCGATGATTTGGAATTTCTTGCGCAACGTTTGGCTGATGAAGAAAAACAATTGCCACAAGATAAACGCAGTGAGCTTGGTTTGATTGAAAAACTTGAATTTGTTTTGAACAACGCGTTTGAAAGAATTACTTACACAGAAGCAATTGATATTTTATTAAACAGCAGTCATTATAAAAAGAAAAAATTTCAGTACGATGTAAAGTGGGGGATTGATTTGCAAAGTGAACATGAACGTTACCTGGTTGAAAAGCATTTTAAAAAACCAGTGATTGTTACAGGTTATCCTGCTGCTATAAAAGCGTTTTATATGCGCATGAATGATGATGGGAAAACAGTTGCCGCAATGGACATTCTTGCGCCGGGTATTGGTGAAATTGTTGGCGGCTCACAACGTGAAGAACGTTATGATAAATTGGTTTCAAGAATGGAGTCTTTGCACGTTCCCGTTGAAGAAATGCAATGGTATTTAGATACGCGCCGCTTCGGTTCTGTGCCGCACGCAGGATTTGGTTTAGGCTTTGAAAGAATGGTTCAATTTGTTACTGGTATGACGAACATTCGCGATGTAATTCCATTTGCAAGAACGCCGAAGAATTGCGAATTTTAAAAATCATTTTTTATCAAGCACATCCCAATCATCTGTTCTAAAAGGAGCAACAGGCAAACCACCTGAACTAAATAAATTTCCAATTGCAGCATTGCTAAATTCATAACGCACTGCAACTGGTGTATCAACATTTTTACTGCTTACAATTAATTTATTGTTTTGAATTTTTACATCAGCTGAATAAAAAATGCTGTCTTTGCCGGCAATGTATAATTGTGTAACATGATCGCCTTTTATCATCAATCCATCATCTGCATTATAAAAATCGATGATGGCTTTGCTGTCTTCAACTGTCATACTTTTAAATAATGGGCTTTCATAATCTTTTATATTTTGATGATATGTTTTTGCTAACGCAAGATTTGCCAACCTGTAACCAACATCATGTTTATCCGGCGGATGAATGTTGGTTGTATCTGCTGTAATATCAGTTGTTACAACCATCCCGGTATTTTCTAAAGCTAAAGTTTTTTCCTCCTGCTCTCTTATAACAGCGCCAACATTTTTATCGCCATAAGTAAATGGCGCGATCTGTACAAGATAAAATGGGAAATCTTTTTGCCATGCACTGCGCCAACTTTTGATCATCGTTGTGAGTAACCTTGCGTATGTTGAAGGTGCGTTTGTGTTGCCTTCGCCCTGGTACCAAATTGCGCCGGCAATATTGTAATTCGTTAAAGGAAAAATCATCGCATTATAAGTATAGCCAGACCAGTATGGCCACCAGTCAAAAGGTTGAAGTGTATGGGCAGATTCTTTCAGCATAATATCTTTATCTACTTTCTCTTCAGGTGTCCAAACTTCTGCAGGTGTGCCGCCCCAGCTCGCTTCAATCAAACCAATCGGCACGTTTAATTTTTCGTTTAATTTCTTTCCAAAAAAATATGCCACTTCGCTAAAATTTTTCAACGTGTTTGAATCACAAACTGTCCATTGTGCATGGCAATCTTCCTGCGGATATTGTGCCGTTGTTCTCGGTATAAGAAATAAATGGATATTATTGTTTGCAGGATTTTTAAACTCTGGCTCTATATCTGTTGAGCCTTCATAATAATGATTAAATTCCATATTCGATTGCCCAGAACAAACCCAAACTTCACCAATCATTACGTTATGCAAAACAATTGTGTTTTTACTTTTAATAGTGATGATGTAAGGCCCGCCAGCGCTGGGTGTTTGAATTTGCACACGCCATTTTGCATCGCGTGTAGAAACAGTTGAATCGGTTTTATTGTTCCATGATGTTGTTATGAAAATTTTCTCAGCAACATCACTCCATCCCCATACATTAATTAAACTGTTTTGTTCAAGTACCATGTTATCACCAATTAACGACGGCAATCTTACATCTGCAAATGCAGTAACGATTGTCAAATTCAAAAAAATAATAAACACAATTTTTTTCATGGTTTTACTTTTACTTAGTGAACGGTTATTGAATGAATGTTGCACTTCATTACAAAAATTATCAATTGTACGAAAACAAAAATATTTGCATAAGCAACTTCGCTAATTTCAAATATAGTATGTGTAAAGTTTTGTGTGAGATTTAATAAAAATTAAACAGCTTGTATTTAATATTGTCTTGTTAAGCAAGAGGCAAATTAGCGCACATGAAAAAATATTTTGAAGGCTTCTTTTTTTCTTTACCGGTTCAGCTTGTTTTTTTGCATTTCAGGCGCTATCAAATTTTGCTTGCGTTTTGGTTTATTCTTTTTGCAACCATCAGTGGTCATTTTTTAAAACCTTATGGCGCTGATTCTTTAATGTTAGATCCTGAATATCTTGGCAACGTTGGCGCATTAAGCTTCGCATTTGTTGGTTTTACCATCGGCTCATTTATTATGAGCTGGAACATTACAACATTTATTCTTCATACAAAGCACATACGTTTTCTTGCAACCACGTCACAACCTTTTTTAAAATATTGCATCAATAATGCCATCATACCACTCATTTTTTTATTTTGTTATTGTTGGTTTACTTTTCAATATCAACGTAAAGAAGAACTTGCTTCCGCTATACAAATATTAACCGTTGCAGGAGGCTTTTTTGGGGGATTGATTTTATCTATAGCTATTGCATTTGGATATTTTTTTGGTACAGATAAAAACATCTACCGCAAATTGGCGATACACATTACTTCCGCAAATGAAAAATATGAACGCGCTGCCAGAATTATTAAAAGACCTTCAAGGGAAAAACAAGAAGTACGTGTTGATTGGTTTTTCAGCGCAACATTTGGATTAAGAAAACCGAGAAATATTAAGCATTATAGCCAGGAATTTTTGAGTTCTATTTTTAAACGCCATCACATTGCCGCGGTGCAGGCAGTTTTTCTTGCATTGATATTTTTGATTGTACTTGGATTTTTTTTAGAGAACAAATATTTTCAAATTCCCGCAGCAGCAAGCATTACGCTTTTTTTCACCATTTTAATTGCGGCTGCCGGTGCGCTATCACTTTTTTTAGGCAATTGGAGTGTGCCTGTAATACTTATAATTTATTTTGGAATAAACTGGCTCTTTGAACAACATGTAATCGATCCGCGCAACAAAGCTTATGGTTTAAATTATAACAACGAAAAACAGCAACCGGTTTATAGTAAAGAAAGTTTGTGGCAGTTAGCAAATGATTCTGCAATAAAAAATGACAGCAGCAATTTCATTTCAATTTTAAATAACTGGAAAAACAAGCAGCATGAAGATAAGCCTGTGATGTTTATACTTGATGTAAGCGGCGGCGGCAATCGCAGTGCAGATTTTGTAATGAATGTTTTAACCCAATTAGATACATTAACGCATGGCGAATTTTTTAAACATACAAGTTTAATTACAGGTGCATCGGGAGGAATGATTGGGGCTGCTTATTTCAGAGAATTATATCTTGAAAAATTGCAACACAAAGTTATTTCTCTTCAACAAAAACAATATCGGGATAATATTTCAAGAGACCTTTTAAATCCTGTTTTTTCATCCTTAGTTACACGCGATATGATTGCTCCTTTGGGCGATTTCCGCCTTAATAATAATTCCTACATTCTCGACCGAGGTTATGCTTTTGAACAAAAATTAAACTGGAACACGCGCAATGTGCTTAATAAAAATTTAAACGATTACGCATCTGCGGAAGCGAGTGCAATAATTCCATCTATGTTATTTTATTCAGCAATTACACGCGATGGAAGAAAACTTTTGATTTCTACACAGCCCGTAAGATTTATGATGCGTGCTGTAGCTAAACCTAACCATTTGAGCGGATATGATATTGATGGGGTAGATTACCAATCTTTTTTTAAAAATCAGGATGCAGGCAAACTGCGTTTTCTTAGCGTGTTGCGCATGAACGCCACTTTTCCGTTTGTACTTCCGAATGTAGAAATGCCAACTAACCCGGAGATTGATGTAATGGACGGTGGATTCAGGGATAATTTTGGACATGAAACAAGTATGCGTTTTCTGAGTGTGTTTAAAGATTGGCTGAAAGCAAATACATCGAAAGTTGTTGTAGTTGAAATAAGAGACAGATCATTTGAAAATTGGTCGCGACCTTATGAAATAAATTCGATTGTTGGTTTAATAACCAAACCAATGTTTCTTTTAGAAAACACCTGGTTTAATTTGCAAGACTATTATGAAAAGGACCAGGTTAATTATGCCTTAAGTACCCTCGACAGCAGTTTATATTTCACGAGTTTTTCTTATGAAGCACCCCAAAATGCTGCATCCGCTTCATTAAGTTTTCATCTTACAACCTTCGAGAAAAAAGGCATAGCAGAAACTTTAAACGATAAAAACAATCAACAAACTTTTCATGATATCGTTTCTTTCTTAAATATGAAATAGTTTTTTCATCCATTCTTCAAAAAATTTTGCCGCTTATAATTTTGATAAATTTAAGACAAAAACTTTTTGTGCTGTATATCAATAATTTAGCGCAAGCAAGTTAGCTATCTATGAATATTACTTTAAAAAACTTGGTATTGTGTATTGCATAGTATTAATTTTTGCACTTACCTTTGAGTTGAAAATAAATTTTATGGATATACAAAATACGCAAAGCCAGATGCGAAAAGGAGTGTTAGAGTTTTGCATTTTGTCAATAATAAAACAAGGTGAAGTTTATCCCAGCGATATAGTTGATAAAATGAAAAAAGCAAACCTGAATATTTTTGAAGGCACGCTTTATCCTTTACTCACGCGTTTAAAAAATGCAGGATACTTAACATACAGATGGGTTGAAAGCAATTCAGGACCGCCAAGAAAATATTTTTTAATGACAGAACAGGGACTGCAATTTTATTCAGAACTGGAAAGGACCTGGAAAGAATTAGCAGACGCTGTTCATTTACTCACATCTCAAAATGGACAATCAGATGTCCATGAAGAAAATCCCAACAATAACTAATAAATACAATCAAAATGAAAAAGGTAATTAATATAAATTTTCAGGGACGTGTAATTCCGATAGAGGAAACGGCCTATGAAATTTTAAAACAATATATTGAAAGCCTGAGCCAATTTTTTGCGAACGAAGAAGGCAAAGATGAAATTATAAACGACATTGAAGGTCGTATTGCTGAGCTTTTCAGCGAAGTTTTAAATAAAGGTAATACTTGTGTTACTGATGCAGATGTTCAGGCTATTATTCATAGCATTGGAAGACCGGAAGATTTTGATGCTGACTTAAATGAGAATGCAGGTACAAAAACAAACACTGCGAATGCTTCAGAAGAAACATATACTTATACCGAACACACTCATTTAAGACCCGAGCGTTTATACAGAGATGAAAACAATAAATTGTTAGGTGGAGTTTGCGCGGGTCTTGCAAATTATTTTAATATCGATAAGCTGGTAGTGCGCATTTTATTTATACTGTTCACATTTGGTTTTGGTTTCGGATTTATTATATATCTCATTTTGTGGGTTGCCATTCCAAGTACAGCTTCTACCACAATCGGTTCCATGCGTAAGCGTTTGTTCAGAGATCCGGAAAATAAATTAATTGCCGGTGTGTGTGGTGGTCTTTCCGCGTATTTTGGCGTGAATGTTTGGATACCACGTCTTTTATTTCTTATTCCGTTTTTATCATTTGTAACAAGCTGGCACCACTGGGGCGTTTTCAATTTTCCAAACTTTATTAATCTTTCATTCAGTCCGGGTGCTACATTAATATATATTATTCTTTGGCTGATAACACCCGAAGCATCTACAACTTCAGACAAGCTGGAAATGAAAGGTGAGAAAGTAGATCTCAACAGTATAAAAAATACAATTCAAAAAGATATGGAAGGGTTTACTGACAGAGCAAAAACATTTGGAAAAGAAGTAGGAGATAGGGCTGCGCAAATGGGCGGACAATTTGGTAAAAGTGGAAAGCAATTTAGCGCTGAAGTTGGGCATGTAGCAAAAAGAAGCGGTACAGTTTTCGGCAATGTGATTACATTATTCTTTAAAATCATTGCATACTTTGTTATTGCGCTTGTATTGATTTCTTTGGTACTTAGTTTATTCGGCGTAGGCATTGCAGTAACAGGATTACTACCTTTTAAAACATACTTAATTTCTGACGGCTGGCAAAGTATTCTTGCGTGGGGAACATTCATATTTTTCATCTGGGTTCCCGTTATTGGCATCATTACTTTTATAATTAGAAGAATTTCAAAGAGCAGAGGCAACAGTAGTGTTATGCGTTTTGGCTTTGGTGCAATGTGGATTCTTGGTCTGTTTTGTTTCATCGGTTTGCTTGCATCTTTAAGAAGTGATTTTTCTTACCATAATGCGCCGGTTGAAAATAACGTTCATCTTACTAATCCACAAGTAAATAAGTTGGAAGTTCGATATGCAAAAAACAACAGGTATTATTTTAATACCAGCTTTTTAAATCTGCAGCCATTTGCAACTATTGATGAAGACACCGTTTTCGTAAGAAATATTCATATACGCATTTTAAAATCTGATAACGATAGTTTCCAGGTAACTACTTTAAAAATGGCTTATGGTGCATCAAGAGCAGCAGCAGAGCAAAGAGCAAGTCATATAATATTTAATGTAGATCAAAAAGATTCAACCTTATATTTTGACAGAGGTATTCCCATAGATAAAAATGATAAGTTTCGCAATCAATCTGTTTACGCAACTATTTATGTGCCTGTAGGAAAAAGAATAATTGTAACAGACGATATTGGTTGGAACAACGATTTTCATTTTGAATTTGGAAATGATGTTAATGATTGGGATTGGAGTAATTATGACAATGGTTACGGTTGGGATCATAACGTGGAATATGTAATGACGGAAGATGGTTTGAAACGTGTACATCCTGAAGTATCGGATGAAGATAATAATGATGATGACCAGCAAGAACAACCTGCTGATACCACGCAAAAAGATACAACACGTTATCACTATCAGCCGGCTGATAATAAAATAACAAAACCTGCAAAAAGAGTAAAAGTTATTAATGCCTCGCAAAAAATAAGCACAGATAAAATTTCAGATATCACGACTTCTTTTTTAGAAAGATTATCGTTATAAACTCGGTTAAGGTTGGGACAAAGAAAGAGCCTTACGCTTTTTAGCGAAGGCTCTCTTTAATTCAAACATCTGCATTAAATCTGAAATTATACGTTTCGCGTTTCAATTCTGCCATCTGCAAAACCAGTGATAATACTTGTTACCATTTGCACAAACAAACCTGTTTCAACAACGCCGGGAATAAGATGAAGATCTTTATTTAATTCAAAAGGATTTTCAATTTTATTAAACCAGCAATCCAAAATATAATGCTGGTGATCTGTTATAAAAATCGAATTATTTTGTTGCCGGAGTTTGGTTTGAATATGATAAGTTGATTCAATCTTTCGCTGCACCTGTTTCCATCCAAATGTAATTACTTCAACCGGCAAAGGAAACGCACCCAATGTTTGAACGTTTTTCTTTTCATCAATTATTATTGCAACTTTTTCTGATGATGCTGCAACAATTTTTTCCTGCAGTAAGGCGCCGCCGCCGCCTTTAATTAAATTTCCTTTTTCGTCTGCTTCATCAGCACCATCAATAGTTATCTGCAGTTTATCTACTTCATCAATCGAAACGTGCTCAATTCCCACTTCATCTAAGATTGCCTGCGTTTGAATAGATGTACATACAGCAGTAAAATTTAATCCTTGCAGTTTACGCCGGCCTAATTCTTTCAATAAATAATAAACAGTTGTTCCTGTGCCTAATCCAACCAGCATATTTTGCTGCACTAAATCCGCAGCATAAACACCAAGTTTTTGTTTAATATCATCTTGAGAAAGCATTGGGTAAAAATAACTTTAAATCGTTTTCATTCTCTCAGAAAAATTATTTGTTCATGTTCTGTAAGAATTTTCTGCGCATGATAAAATAAAAAAGGAGTGCTGCTAACACTCCTTAAAAAATTGAAAATTTAATTATTAATATTAAGGATTAGTATTTGTTGAATCAGTTGCAGGCGCTTTATTAATTAATGCCATAAATTGATCAAGCTTAGGCGTAATAATAATTTCTGTGCGACGATTAAGAGACTTTCCTTGTTCGGTGTCATTACTTGCAACAGGATTGTATTCGCCACGTCCACCTGCCGTTAAACGTTTCGGATCTACACCATAATTATTTTGCAATGCCTGCACAACCGATGATGCTCTTAACGCACTCAAATCCCAGTTGTTTCGAATGTTGGGTTTGCTGATTGGAACGTTGTCTGTATTACCTTCAACAAGCACTTCATACTGGTTATAATCATTAATAATTTTTGCAACCTTCGATAAAACGTCACCGGCTCTGTCTGATATATCATAACTGCCGCTTTTATAAAGCATTTTATCAGACAATGAAATATAAACAACGCCTTTTAAAACTTTTACATCTACATCTTGCATATCACTTTGGCTTAAAGATCTTGTAAGATTATTCGTTAATACCATATTTAAAGAATCGCTTCTGTTTTTAGAAGCTACCAATTCTTTAATGTATGCATTGGATTCGTTGATCTCATCTACCAACTTTGAAATATTTACATTACCCTGACCGGCAGAAGTAAGACATTTGTCTAAAGCATCTTGCAAAGATTTTAAATGACCTCTTTCTGAAGTCAATTGATCTTGAAGTGAACGACCCTGATCCTGCAGATTTGCTATCTTAACATTAGCCGCATCAAGATTTGTTTTACAATCTTCATTATCTTTTGCAATAGCACTGTTCTTCGATTGCAATGCGCTGTAATCTGCTTGCAACGATTGATATTTCTTGGTGCTTACACAGCTTGCTGCAAATACAATCACCATTAATACCGGCATTGATTTGAAAATGATTTTCACGATATGTTTATTTTTTTGTTAATGAATACAGAACGAATGCAAAATTTTTACCAAGTTCTCAAAAGCAATCTTTTCTTAGCGCAATCCTTAATTAATTATCCTCAAAAATTACTGTTTATCAAAGCAGTTGAAATTAGTTTTTCTTTAACTGAGATGAATAACTCAAGAGCAGAAATTCGTCAATCATGAGTTTATTCTTTCACAAACTTATTATTGTTTGTTGAATAATTTTTAATAATCCCTATTCCGTTTCATTTCTTGGATCTCTTTTCATTTGAATTAAATATTCTTTCGGCGGCTCTTTACCCAATAAATTTTTTACAAAATAATCCCAACGGCGGCGCATCATGTATAAGCTATAAGCACCATAACCATGATGGCTGTTTGGAAAAATAATTAAATCATAATCCTTGTTCGCTTTTTCAAGCGCTTCAACAACAAGCATTGTGTTTGTTGGGGGAACATTATCATCCATCAATCCATGCGCCAGCAATAATTTGCCTTTCAAATTTTTTGCATAGATTTCATTCGCCTGCAATTCATAATTATCTCCATTAACTAAACCAATATATCGTTCGCCCCAATCATCTTCATAATTTCTGTTATCATGGTTGCCGGATTCTGAAATACCAACTTTAAAAAAATCAGGATACTTAAACATTGCACATGCTGTTGCAAAACCGCCGCCTGAATGTCCCCAAATTCCAATGCGTGAAGTATCCATGAAATTATATTTTGCAGCGAGTTGACGAATGCCTGTAACCTGATCTGGCAAAGTATTTTCTGCCATAAAACCATAACTCATATCATGAAAGCTTTTTGAGCGAAGCGGGTTACTTGTGCCTTCAATTTCGATAACAACGAAACCTAATTCTGCCAACGATTGGTTATCACCTCTTGAAGCTACAAACGACCAGCTTCCTACACTTCCACCTTGCGGACCAGGATAGATATAATCAATAACGGGATATTTTTTTGTTGAATCTAAATGCGTAGGCAAAAACATTAAACCATAAATATCTGTTTTACCATCGTGTGCTTTTACTGAAAAAGGTACGCATGGTTTCCAGCCTGTAACTTGTAATCTTGTTATATCTGTTTTTTCAAGTGTTGAAATGAGCTTGCCATTCATATCGCGCAGCACAGCTACGCCAGGCACATTAGGCTGCGAATATTCATCAATAAAATAATTTTCTGATGGCGATAAACGAACGGAATGATTTCCATCTTCGGGTGTAAGCAGCTTCAAATTACTTCCATCAAAATTTATTTTATAAAAATGCGTGAAGTAAGGATTGCCCGGTTCTCTGCCATCAGCCAAAAAATAAATCACACGTTTCTTTTCATCAACCTTCAGCATTTTGGTAACAACAAAATCGCCTTTTGTAATTTGATTTTTTAACTTACCCGTCGTTGCATCATATAAATATAAATGTCCCCAGTTATCACGCTCAGAATACCAGATAATTTCTTTTGTTGCCGGCAAATATCTCCAGTTAATTGCTCCTTGCCCAGATTCATATTGCGTGGGAACAGTTTCTTCAAACACTTCCTGAACGGCACCGGTATTTGCATCTGCAATGCGAAATTTTTCTTGTTTGTGATCTCTTGAGGTTGATACAAAAGCAAGTTGAGAGCCATCTGCACTCCAGTCAACATCATCAAAAGTTCCGCTACTTGAAATATCATCGCTTAAAGAAGCTCTATGAGGATCAGGTGGCACTTGAATAGAAATTATTTTTGGCGTATCCACATTAATAATTACGCGTTGAATAGTGATGATGTTTGAATCGCCGGGCAAAGGATATTTCCACGCTTCTAATTTTGGGTGACCAACATTTGTACTTACAAGATACATGAAACCGGCATTACGTTCATCTTGTTTGAATGTTGCAATTTTTTTAGAATCGGGAGACCAGCGCAAAATGGGATTGTCAGAATGTTTCCATCCGGCGTTATCAGTTGCATAACCAAAATATTGCACGCCGTCAGTTGTAAGTTGTGTTAATTGATTTGTTGCAACATCTCTCACCCACAAATTATAATCTTTTATAAAGGCAGCTTTACTGCCATCAGGTGAAAGCTCTTCATTTGGTTTTGCCTGCTGTTTTATTACAGATGAAGTGTCTGCAGTTACTGCGTACGTTTTTAGATCAACCTTCCATTGTTTGCCTTTTATTTTTACGATGACAGATTTTTCATCAGGAGAAAAATTAAGAGTTTGAAACGGAAGCATTGAAGCCTGGTACGATGAGCCGGTTGCACTGCTTAAAGCAGTTGCAAGTTTTTGCTGATCGAAAACAGCAGTACGCGTGCCCTTCGCAGGATCAACCAAAATAAATTCACTGCCTTGTGCGTTTAGGTTTCGATACCAGAATTTATCGCCGTTTATCCAGTTTGGAATTACATAACCATTATCAACATATTGTTGTGCTGTATAAAACAAAAACCTTTCAGCATTTGCATAATCTTTTGCAGTTAGTGAATCAGTGCTTTGTGAAATTGCAGGAAAAACAACCGCAAAAAAAGCAATCGTTATTAAAAAGTTTCTCATGTGAAAAATGTAACGGTTAAAAATATTAGTGTCGCAAATTACTTTATCTGCGTATAATTCTTGAAAGAACAAATCTTACATTTGAATACAAATCTAAACATGCTGGCTGCTTTCCTTAAACGAGCATCAAATTTTCGAATAATTTTTATGGTTGAAGTGATATTTATAAAAGGTAGCATATGATTTTATTTAGAAAACTATTATTGCTGCTTTTTGTTTTTTCAATTGTATCATCTTCTTCTGCACAGAATATAAATTGGATGATGGGAACGTGGAAAGGTGTAAACAGTTCAAAAAGAAATCCATCCACCAGGTTAATAAATATTACTTCTGTAAACGCGAATGATTTTGTAGGAACAAGAAGTATTGAAATTGATGGACGGGTTCATATGCAAATCGTTACCCAAATTTCTGGTCATATTAACAAGGATACATTTTACATAAAAGACGGCGCAATAATTACAAAGAAAGAGCCGCCGCATACGGTTTGGGTTGATTGTTCACAATGTATTCCGTCAAACAAAGTGATAATTAATGGCGATAGCCTTCTGTTAACAAGCAGCGTTATTAATTGTGATCCTTCCTGCAACGGAATTTTTTCTTACTATAAACTAATACCCGAGTTTGATACAGCTACACAACGCGTGGTAATAAATATGTTTGGAACGCCGCAACAAATTATTGCATTCAACGAAAAATCTTTAATCCCGCAACCATTAGCTTCTTCCGATCCCGACGCGATAAAACAAAATGCATCAAAAGTTATAGCACCAACTGCAAAAGAAAAAAAGCAATATGATGATTCAGTAAAGCTTGCCGGAATTGCCACACGCAAACGGGAGCAGCAAATGCTTGACTCTTTAAAAACCGCAGTTGAAATTTCAAAAAGAAGGCGTCAGGAAATTGATGATTCTTTGCAAAAAGTTGCGTTAATCAAAAAACAAAGGCAACAGCAAATAGATGATTCATTACAAAATGTCGCAAACATTGCAAAACAAAAGCGGCAACAGGAAATTGATGATTCTTTGAAAAATGCTGCACTTATCGCAAAGCAAGAACAACAGGAGTATGATGATTCTGTAAAAGTTGCAAAGAAAAGACAGCAGCAAATTCAGGATTCATTGCAAACAGTTGCAGCGCTTGAAAAGAAGCGTCAACAACAAATTGCAGATTCATTACAAACTGTTGCAAACATCGCAAAACAAAAGCGGCAACAGGAAATTGATGACTCTTTGAAAAATGCTGCACTCATCGCGAAGCAAAAACAACAGCAGTATGATGATTCTGTAAAAGTTGCAAAGAAGAGACAGCAGGAAATCCAGGATTCATTGCAAACAGTTGCAGCGCTTGAAAAGAAGCGTCAACAACAAATTGCAGATTCATTACAAACTGTTGCAAACATTGCCAAACAAAAGCGGCAACAGGAAATTGCAGACTCTTTAAAGTTTGCGAAACAGCAACAACAACATATCCAGGATTCATTACAGAAAGCTGCTGTGATTGCGAAGAAACGACAACAGCAGATTGCCGACTCTTTACAAACAGTTGCAAACATCGCGAAACAAAAACGACAACAGCAGATAGCTGATTCAATTAAAAATGCGGCGCTCATCGCGAAACAAAAACAACAGCATTATGATGATTCGATAAAGGTTGCGCAAAAACGTCAGCAAGAAATCGCAGACTCATTACAAACAATAGCAAATCGAAATAAAATACGGCAACAGGAAATTGACGATTCAATAAAAATAGCAGCTGGTAAAAAACAAATTATTGATACTGCAAAAACCACTGTCGCAAAAGCGCAGGATAAAACTAAAGCGCTTACACAAAGAGACAATATATTACTCCAAACATATCATATAAAAAAGCCGGACATATTGATAGAATTATTTGATAACGCAGAAATAGATGGCGATAGAGTTAGTGTTTATCACAACAATCAGCCAATCGTAAGCAACCAGATGCTAACACATGATCCGATTATTTATAAAGTACATGCAGACTCAGCAAATCGTACGCATGAGTTTATATTGGTTGCAGAAAATTTGGGTACGATTCCTCCAAATACAGCGTTGATGCGCGTTACAGCAGATGGACAAGTGTACAAATTATCTGTAAAAACAGATCTTAAAACCAACGCCAAAATTGTTTTTTACTACGATGGGGATTAAATAAAAAGAGTTCAATAAACTATTGAACTCTCTATAATAAATTAATGAGTTTAGATTTTAATATGCTAATTCTGTTTCTTTAATTTCTGGTTCCCATTCTTTCACAAATTCTTCAATCTTTTGGTTTTCCCAATCACCAAGAGCATACTGTTTTAAAGTGAACCCTTTTTCTTCATCTTTAATTACCAAATATTCTTCTCTGTCTGCTTTTAATTTATACCAAACAGAATGACGCTGAAGTTGCAGAGAATTTTTATTGGCTACATATTCTTTTACCTGGTTCTTATCCAGGTAGGTTATTTTTAATTTGTTGCCCGGCAGTTCGCAAATTTCCGTTATGTAAATGCGACCCCAGCGTAAGCGTTCAGTTAAATAAAAAGTAAATAAAGCAAGTCCTGCTAAAACCGTCCAAAGAGAATCTGTTCCAAGATAACCGATAGCAATTACAAAACTGGCAAAAATGAGAGGACCAACAAGTGTGGGCTTAATACGTTCAAGATAGTTTTTGCCATTCAGGCTAATAAAAATTTGGTTGCGCATAAGAAGTCTTTATAAATAAACAATGTTGTTAATTACGCAGCTTTCCCTGTAAATATACTACTGAAAATAAGTTTTTGTTAGAATTATATTCAATAAAATAAAAATTTCATGAAAAGATACGTACAATTTAATACGCTAAAAAGTTTCCGGAGTAAACGCATAAACCAAGAAAATAAGCACGGATACCTAAAATTAATGACACGTTGCGGTTACCTTAATTATTATTAGTTGGGAGAATGATGGGATTCGAACCCACGGCCTTCAGAGCCACAATCTGACGCTCTAACCAACTGAGCTACACCCTCCGTTTGTATAAATGCCGCAAAAATAATCGAATTCATTTGTAAATTCATTTAAAATTGTTTGATGTTTTGCTTAATCAAGTTAGCGGTTATTGAGAGTGTAAATTGAAAATGGTTTAATAATTGTTCAGGTCTTGTTAATTCATGTAATTAATTTAATCGCCTTCTTTTTTAATATATTTTTGAAGTTAATTCAATGAAAATAAAAATTTCCGATATCATGCTGAAGAGGACAGTGCTGCCGGCAGTGTTAGTAATTCTTTTAGGTATAACACTTTGGGCATTTAAACAAAATAATAAGAGTGATGATTCTAAAGAGCAAATGTTGCTTACCGCAATTGGAACAATACTCGAGCAAAAACATTATTCACCCAAACCAATTGATGATAATTTTTCTAAAGAGGTTTTTAAGAAATATCTCGAACAACTCAATCCTGATAAAGATATTTTTTTAGAAAGCGATATTAATTATCTAAAAAAATATCAACTCACATTGGATGACGAGATACATGGTGCGCCATTAAATTTTTATCCGGATGCTTCATCAATTTATCTTAAAAGAGTTGATGAAATAATGCAGTTATATAAACAAATTTTATCCCAGCCGTTTGATTTTAATACAAATGAAACAATAACACTTGATGATAGTACCGCATCATTTCCTGCTGATGAAGCGGCAAGAAAAGAAAAATGGACAAAGCGTCTTAAATATCTTACGTTAGATCAATATTCTGAGCTTTTGCAGCAGCGCAACAACAAAACAAAAGATACTGCAATTGCTAATAAATCTGATGCCCAGTTACAGCAAATGGCACGTGAAAAAGTGCAAACCATTCTCGACAGAACTTTCAATCGCCAAAAATTAATATTAACGCCACAGGAACAGTTTGACGATTATGTAAATGTTATTACCGACCTGATGGATCCGCACACAGAATACTTACCACCTATAGAAAACCGTGGCTTTGAAGAAGAATTAAGTGGCAGATTTTATGGTATAGGCGCACAGTTAAAAGATGATGATGGCGCTATAAAAATTGCAACTTTAATTACCGGCAGTCCTGCATGGAAGAGTGGGCAGGTGCAGCCAAATGATGAAATAATTAAAGTGGCACAAGGTGCAGATACTCCTGTTGATGTAAGAGGTTATGCAGTTACGGATGTAGTAAAATTGATTCGCGGCGATAAAGGTACCGAAGTAAGAATTACATTTAAAAAGGTAGATGGCTCTACACAGGTTGTTTCATTAATACGAGATGAAATTGTGCAGGATGAACAATTTGCAAGAAGTGCAGTTATTACGGAAGCTAACAATACAAAAATTGGTTACATCTATCTTCCCGAGTTCTATGTAGATTTTGAGCGGGCTGATGGTAACCGATGTTCGCAGGATGTAGCAAATGAGATCATCAAACTGGAAAAACAAAATGTGCAAGGTATTATTCTCGATTTGCGTAATAACGGTGGCGGTTCTTTGCCTGAAGTTGTAAACATGGTTGGTTTATTTATTAAAGGCGGACCTGTTGTGCAAGTAAAAGACAGAAATGGAAGACCCGCAATTCTTAGTGATAACGATACATCTGTTTTATATAGCGGCCCTTTAGCTGTTATGGTGAATGAATTTAGTGCTTCTGCTTCTGAAATTTTTGCTGCGGCAATACAAGATTACAAGCGCGGTATTATTGTAGGTTCAGATACTTATGGAAAGGGAACTGTACAACGCACTTTGCCATTAGGTAAGCCAGTAGATCTTTTCAGCGGGCAAACTGAATACGGTACATTAAAACTCACTTTCGAAAAGTTCTATCGCATAAATGGTGGTTCAACGCAGTTGAAAGGTGTTACACCAGATGTAAAATTCCCTGATGAATATGATTATTTAAAACTTCGTGAAAGAGATCAGCCATCAGCACTGGGATGGGATCAATTAGAAAAAGCCGATTATACAACCTTCAATTCAGGAATTAATTGGTCTGAAGTTGAAGCAAAAGCAGAAAGCGATGTTAAAGCGGACACTGCATTCAGTATTTTATTAAAAAATGCAAAATGGCTTAATGATAATGTTGATAAAACGTACAGTTTAAACATTAATGAATATCAGAAAGAACAAAATGCAATTAGAAATACGGTTAAAGAAGATGATAGTTTAACACGTTTAAGCAACTCTATGAATATAGAACCTGCACCTGAAGACCGGGACAAATATTATAGCAATGCAGACAGTAGCAAAGGTGCACGTTATTTGCAATGGTTAAAAAATACGCAGAAAGATATTTACATAAAACAAACTGTAAATGTTATTAATGATATGCGTGATTCAAAATAGGTTTAAGTTGAAAATTGTAAATCAGCCTCTGTTTACAGGGGCTTTTTTATAAAACGATATGGCAGAAAATAATAAAAGCTGGTACGCGGTATATACTAAACCGCGATGGGAAAAAAAAGTAAACTCCAAGCTTTTAAATAAAGGTATTGAAAGCTGGTGCCCGGTTCAAAAATTACAAAGGCAATGGAGCGATAGAAAGAAAATAATTGAAGATCCTTTATTTAAATCGTACGTGTTTGTGCATATCAGCGACGCCGAAAAATCAAAAGTGTTGAATACAGAAGGCATTATTCAATTTGTATATTATTTAAAAAAGCC
>DASZUY010000226.1:0-4275 GCA_035547495.1 Parafilimonas sp.
ATCTTTTACCCAGCCTGATAGTAATGTTCCTATCCACATTCCGATGCCATACGTTGCCATTGTTATCATGCCTTGTGCCTGGCTTTGTATAGTTACACCTGCTTTGCTATCTGTATAAATTTGTCCTGTAACAAAAAAGAAATCAAAACAAACACCATGTAAAATTATACCGGCAAAAAGCATCCATAAGTTTGCTTGTGCATCACCATATCCAAAACAAAGAAAGCGAAGCGTCCATGCAATCATTCCTAGAGCAATCATCCATTTTACACCCAATCTTCTAAAGAAAAATGGAATCAATAAAATGAAGAAGCCTTCTGAAAATTGACCGAACGTCATATTACTGGTTACGTTTTGCATGCCAGCATCCGTAAGAAATAAATTGGTGAGACTGTAATAAAAAGAAAGCGGTATACAAATTAAGATTGATGCAATAAAAAATATGGTGAATGATCTGTCTTTAAATAAAACAAACGCATCTGCACCTAAAATCTGCCTGAAAGTTACTTTTGTTCCTTTTGCCTTTGGAGGCGTATCGGGCAAAACAAAACTTAGCAAACCTAATACCGCAGATGCGACTGCAGCCATTTTAAATGTGAATCCCAACTCATCTGTGCTTATCTTAAAAACTTTATCAATCATCCATCCGGTTACAATCCATCCAATCGTTCCTAAAACTCTTATGGATGCAAATTCTTTTCCCGGGTCTTTCATTTGTCTGAACGCAACAGAATTTGCCAGTGCTAAAGTTGGTGCATACATTAATGAATACAAAAGCAATACCCAATAAAAACTGCCCGCATTATTGATTGTAGTGATGTAATAAAGTAACACAGCGCCTACAAGATGCAAGACACCTAATACACGTTGCGCAGGAAAAAACCTGTCGGCAATCATTCCAACAAAAAAAGGAGAGATGATTGTTGCGATTGCCATCGCACTGTAAGCTGCACCAATTTCAACACCACTTGCATGTAAAACTTTGTCAAGATAAGTGCCCATTGTTACATACCATGCGCCCCAAACAAAAAATTCAAGAAACATAAGTGCAGACAACCGTACTCTAACAGATGTATTCATGAGTTAAGTTTAATCTGATAAAATTAAGGGAGTAAAACTATTTCACGCAAAGTTTATAAGAAGCAAGAATGCGCATAAAAAATCTTTATGCGCATTCGCAAATTTCATCACTCTGAAGAAAATAAATTATCCTTCAAAGCTGCTATAAAAATAAGGCGTCTTTGCTTCAAACTCTGCACTGCAGGTATCAACCATTTTATACACGCGTGTTATACCAAGTGCTTTTCTTTTTTCGTACACTTCTTCATCGGTACAACTGTGTTTTAAAATGCGTGCGATTTGTTCATCGCTAAAGCCATTGTGTTTTGCTTCCTTTAATAGTTCTTCCGGCAAGCTATCCAGCGTATGATGTGATAATTCTTTTTCAATTCTAACTATTTCTGCTATCTGGTAAATAAACCAGCGGTCAATATAGGTTGCCTGCACAATTGTTTTAATGGTTACACCCTGCATCAAAGCATCTTTTATGCGGAAGATGCGGTCCCACTTTGGTGTTTTGATATATTCAATCAGCTCATCGCTCTTCATTAAACTTTTTCCATAATAACCTAAACCCACTGCTTCGTTCTCTAAACTCTGACAAGCCTTTTGAATGGCTTCGGTAAAGCTTCTTCCAATCGCCATTACCTCACCAACACTTTTCATTTGTAAACCTAATGTATCATTCGCACCTTTGAATTTATCAAAGTTCCAGCGCGGTACTTTTACAATTACATAATCTAATGCAGGCTCAAAGTATGCAGAAGTAGTTTTTGTAATTTGATTTTTCAGCTCATCCAAAGTATAACCAATAGCAAGTTTAGCTGCGATTTTTGCAATAGGATAGCCGGTTGCTTTTGATGCCAACGCAGATGAACGGCTTACTCTCGGGTTTATTTCTACACCAATGATGTCTTCATTTTCGGGGTTTAATGCAAATTGAACATTACAACCTCCTGCAAAGTTTCCAAGGCTGCGCATCATTTTAATTGCCTGGTTACGCATTTCCTGGAAAGCTGTATCACTCAGCGTCATTGCAGGCGCAACTGTTATTGAGTCGCCTGTATGAACTCCCATCGGGTCAACATTTTCCACCGTGCAAATAATAACAACGTTATCATTCTTATCACGTAGTAATTCCAGTTCAAACTCTTTCCAGCCCAGCACTGCTTTTTCAACCAATACTTCATGAATAGGCGAAGCTTGTAAACCACGTTGCAATGCTTCATCCAGTTCGCTTTTATCATGCACAAAACCACCACCGGTTCCACCCAATGTAAATGAAGGACGAATTACGAGCGGGAATCCGATCTGCTGCGCAAAATCTTTTCCTTCCAACCAACTATTGGCAATACGGCTCGGCGCTACTTTAATACCTATTTCCACCATCAACTGTCTGAATTTTTCCCTGTCTTCAGCAACCTTAATGGCGTTCACATCTACACCAATCAAACGCACATTGTATTTTTCCCAGATACCTAATTCATCTGCTTCAATGCAAAGATTCAACGCAGTTTGTCCGCCCATTGTTGGCAGCACTGCATCAATTTGATTTTCCTCTAAAATTTGTTCGATACTTTCCGGCGTTAACGGCAGCAAATACACTTTATCTGCCATCATTGGGTCCGTCATAATGGTAGCAGGATTGCTGTTGATCAAAATCACTCTTATACCTTCTTCGCGCAAACTGCGGGCAGCCTGCGAACCGCTGTAATCGAACTCGCAAGCCTGACCAATAATAATTGGACCTGAACCAATAATTAACACCGATTGAATAGAATTGTCTTTAGGCATGATTTTACAAATTGTGCAAATGTAAATGGATGTGAGAATTTACGTGTTAAAGTTTTTACACAATCATTCAACGCAAAAAAATAAATGTTTTATGTTGTGTTTATTTTTGAAGGATGCAAAACAATTTAAAATCTCAGTTCTTAATAGACCCTGAAATTACCTTTTTAAATTTTGGTTCGTTTGGTGCCTGCACAAAACCTGTTTTTGAAGAGTACCAAAGATTGCAATTAGAGCTGGAAAAAGAATCGATACAATTTATTGCGTTCAATGGTCCGGCAAACTTGAAAAGATCAAGAGCAGCGTTGGCAAATTATGTTGGCTGCGATGCGGATGATTTGGTATATACAACCAATCCAACCTATGCCATAAATATTATTGCAAAAAGTTTTCCGCTGAAAGATGGTGATGAAATCCTAAGCACAAATATTGAGTATGGCGCAATGGACAGAACATGGAATTACTACTGCAGAAAAGCAAATGCAAAATATGTTCGTCAGCCAATAACGCTTCCACTTACCTCAAAAGAAAAATTTGTTGAAGAATTTTTTGACGGATTAACTGAAAAAACAAAAGCAATTTTCATCAGCCACATTACCAGTACAACAGCGTTAATTTTTCCTGTAAAAGAAATTATTGAGATTGCAAAAGCAAAAGGTTTATTTACAATAGTTGACGGTGCGCATGTGCCCGGTCATATCGATTTAAATATAAAAGACCTTGATGCAGACGTTTATACCGGCGCTTGTCACAAATGGATGTGCACGCCAAAAGGTTGTTCATTTTTATATGTGAAGAAAGAGCATCAGCATTTGTTTGACCCTTTATTAATTAGTTGGGGTTATGAAGCAGCGATGCCATCGAATTCGCAGTTTATAGATTATCATCAAATGCAGGGCACAAGAGATTTTTCTGCATTTCTAACTGTTCCAAAAGCAATAGAATTTTTAGAGGAAAATAACTGGAAACAGGTTGCTGCAGATTGCCGTCAACTTGCACATTCAAACTATCAGCGTTTTTGCGCATTACTAAACACACAACCATTAGCTCCCATCTCAGATGAATTTTTAGGACAAATGTGCAGCATGCAAATAAAAACCTCGTTGCCCGAACAACTACAACGTTTGTTATTCGAAAAATATAAAATTGAAATTCCTGTGAGCCGGCAGGATGATAAAATATTTTTGCGTTATTCTATTAATGCTTTCAACGATCAAAAAGATTTGGACAAATTATACGATGCATTAAGTGAAATAATCAATGAACGAAGTTTGATTGAAGTGTGAATATGATATTTACTCTTTACTACAACATCTCCTTTTTATAGATCTCGATAATGCGCTAATCATACTGCTGAAATTGCCTGGTTAAATAACGCGATTCAAATCTTTACCCACATGTTACATGCGCGTTATAATTAAGGTT
>DASZUY010000227.1:0-4324 GCA_035547495.1 Parafilimonas sp.
ATTGTTTACCAGGTGGGCAAAGCAATCGGCGCACAATGCAAGCGCGAAGGCATTAATGTAAATTATGCGCCGGTGGTCGACATCAATAACAATCCAAATAATCCGGTGATAAATTATCGTTCGTTTGGTGAAGACAAATACAAAGTGGCTTTGTTTGGAACGCAAATGATGCGCGGCATTCAGGAGAATGGTGTGATGGCTTGTGCAAAACATTTTCCTGGTCATGGTGATGTAGCTGTTGACTCGCATTTGGATTTGCCTGTTATTTCACAATCTTATGCTGCGCTAGATTCGCTTGAATTGTATCCATTCAAACAATTAGTGAATGAGGGGGTGGGCAGTGTAATGATCGCGCACCTGAGTGTTCCGGCAATTGATAACACGCCGCATCTTCCAACATCATTATCGAAAAAAACTGTTACTGACTTACTTAGAAATAAATTAGGCTTTCGCGGCATTTCTTTTACAGACGCTTTGGAAATGCAGGGCGTTGCAAAATATTTTCCGCAAGGTGATGCCGCTGTTCAATCTTTAGTTGCAGGGAATGATATGTTATGTTTGCCAGGCGACGTTCAGCAGGCAATTAATAAAACTCAAACAGCGATCTCTAATGGTGTTTTAGATTCAACAGATATTGCCGGCCGCGTAAAAAAAGTTTTGCTGGCGAAATATAATTTAGGATTAAATCATTTTCATGCGATTGATACAACGAATCTTTATAATGATTTAAATAAAGGCATAAACAATATAAGAGCACAAGTTGCAAGAAATGCAATAACGCTATTGCGCTTAAAAGATTCATCATTATTTCCATTGCCATACGACAATAAAAAAGTAGCATATGTTGCTGTTGGTATTGTTGATTCGAATGCGCTTGCAACATTTCTATCCATTGAAAAATTTGCAGACGTTTATTTTTTAGGTTATGATGATGATGCAACAATTGCTGATTCACTTCTGAAAAAAATCACCAATAATTATGATGCAGTAATCATAGGCGTTCATCATTTCAATAAATATCCTGCACGCAATTTTGGTATAACGGAAAGTGCAATAAACTTCATAAAACATTTGCAGGCAACAACGCATACAATAACGCTGGTATTTGGCAATCCTTATGCATTAAAGAATTTTTGTGATGCGGATAATTTGGTTGAATGTTATGAAGACGATGCTTATTTTCAGCAGGCAGCTTTCGATTGGCTGAATGGTGAATATACATTGCAGGGAAAATTGCCGGTTACTGTTTGCGATGCTTTTCATTATGGTGATGGAATTACAGATTATCGTTTACAAAAATTAGCGCATGCAAATCCTGCCGAAGTGGGTATCGACAGTTTAAAAATGTATGCTCAAATAGATAGCATTGCAAACGATGCAATTGCTCAACATGCAACGCCCGGTTGTGTTGTGCTTGTTGCAAAAGACAATAAAATTGTGATGGATAAAGCATACGGCTATCTCACTTATAACAAACAACAGCCCGTTGATACCAATACTATTTATGATCTCGCATCTGTTACAAAAATTTCTTCTACGCTGTTGGCCGTAATGAAATTGTATGAAACGGGTAAGCTTGATTTGCATAAAACGCTTGGCGATTATTTGCCCTGGGTTCGCGGCACAGATAAAAGTAATTTGGTGATTGAAGATATATTGATGCACCAGGCAGGCTTGATTGCTTACATTCCGTTCTACAAAGAAACATTGGATGCGCAGGGAAACCCTGATTCGAATATTTATCATCGCTTCCCCGATTCAATTTATTCTGTGCACGTAGCGGCAAATATGTACATGCGCAAAGATTATGTTGATACAATGTTTGAACACATTCTTGAAAGCAAACTGGGTGAAAGAAAATATGTGTACAGCGATAACGATTTCATTTTCCTTGCAAAGGTTGTGCAGCAAATCACGGGCATGCCAATGAATGATTATGTGGCTGAAACTTTTTATAAGCCGATGCATTTGTACAACACTACTTTCAGACCTAATGAACATATACCTGTTAATAATATTGCGCCAACAGAAAGTGAAAAAATATTTAGAGAACAATTGCTAAAAGGTTATGTGCATGATCCGGGCGCGGCAATGTTTGGTGGTGTTGCAGGTCATGCGGGATTGTTTAGTAATGTGCATGATCTTGCAATTTTATATTCGATGTTGCTGAATGGCGGAAGATGGAATGGCGTTCAATATTTAAAAAAAGAAACGATAGATTATTTTTCCGCTTATCACAGCGATATCAGTCGTCGCGGACTGGGCTATGATAAACCGGAAAAAGATAATGCAAAACGGGAAGAGCCTTATCCATGTATCGACGCATCGCCATTGGCTTTCGGACATTCTGGTTTTACAGGCATTTGGGTTTGGGTTGATCCGAAATATAAATTGTTATTTCTTTTTCTGTCAAACCGCGTTAATCCCGATGGCAGCAACAATAAACTTATTAATATGAATGTGCGCGGCAAAATTTTAGAAGCCGTTTATCAAGCGATGCTAAATAAATAGCGTTATTAAATACCTTCGCTTATATCATTTATTATATGAGAAATAAATTTTTATTGCTTGCGCTTGCTGCGATGCTTGTTATTGCATCGTGCAAACAAAATGCGCCGCAGCTTGCCTTATATATTCCAAAGGATGCTGCTACTGTTTTTGTAGTTGATGTAAAATCGATAACCGACAAAATAAATTCTTCAGGCATTACGATGGATTCCATAGTGAATATGATGGATAAGCACGGAACCGATGTAACGTGGAGTGAAATTCAAAATTCAGGTGTTGATCTTACAAAATCTTTTTATGTTTTTACCAGTTCAATAAACTCAATGCAAAATGGCAACACAGAAAACTCCGGCATGGTTGCATCCTTATCTGCAAAAGGACAGTTGGAAAGTTTTATACAAAAGAAATTGAATACGCCGAATGTTAAAACAGACAGTAAGTATAAATATGTTGATCTGAAAGATGGAAGTGTACTCGGCTGGGATGATCATGTGATGATTCTTTCATCCGTTAAGCAAAACAAACAAACAACTGCAGACGAAGCCTTATCGCATCAGCAACTCACAACATTATTTACGCAATCAGAATCTAATTCGCTTGCATCTATCAGTGAATTCAAAACTGCGATGAACAAACCAGGCGACATACATTTTTGGTTAAATGCATCCGGCAGTTTGAACAATATACCTATGCTTGGTATGACGAAGATCACCAGCTTGTTCCAGGATACTTATACAGACGGAACAATAGATTTTGAAAATGGAAAAGCGGTTGCTTCAGCAGAAACACATTTCAATAAAACACTTTCAGATATACTTGAAAAATATCCTTCAAGAGAAATTGACAAAAGCATGATAAGCCGTTATCCGCAACCAATAAATGGTTTTGGCGTGATGTCTTTTAATCCAAAAGTGCTGGTTGATATTTTGCATTACCTCGGTTATGATACCATGGCAGATGGTTATACATCGCAAATGGGTTTTTCAACAAACGATATTGTGAACGCATTTAGCGGAGATATTGCTGTTATATTTTCCGATTTTAAAATGGAAGACAAACCCATACCATATTTACCAGGTGTGCAATCGAAAAGACCCGGCGGAGAATTTTTAGTAACTATGAGAATAGGTGATAAGGCTGCTTTTGACCGGCTGATGAATGGTTTGGTGAATAAAAATATTTTATCGAAGAACGGCGACCAGTATGAACTTGGTGCTTTTGGCGGAAACGGTTTTGTAATTGAAACAACAAACAATAATCTTTTTATTGCTTCTGATGATGCGCTCGTAAAAGCTTATGAAGCAAATACAACAACTTCTGCGTTGAACGATGATATACAAAAAGACATTGATGGCAAATCAATGGCGATGTATATTGATATTGCAGGTATGCTTAGAAAAGCAAACACCGATGACACCACTTCAGTAAAAACAACGCAGGCTGCGTTGGCAACATTTAAAAATTTTATTGCGTCTGCTGATAAAAGCGATGGTAAAAGTGTTACAGGAAATCTTGAATTAAATTTTGTAAACACAAACGAAAACAGTTTGGCGAGCCTGGTAAAATTTATTTCAGTTGCACACCAGGAAAAAATAAATCACAACTGGACGCAAATGTCTCCTATGTCTCCTTCAAACAATACAGACAGTTCAATGAACGATAACGATTCTGATAACAATAATCAATAAGATAGTATGCTGAAAGTATACTCACTTTCGTTTGCACATTTGCTAATTATCATATTTGCTAATTAATGTTGCTTCAGTTACAAAACATTATTCCCGTTCCTTTAAAAGATAGATTGCTGCAACGCAAT